>NZ_JBFAIR010000014.1:0-252598 GCF_040654815.1 Streptomyces sp. NPDC050619
ACTCCAGCGCGTCTTCTACACCTCCGCACTGGTCAGCGTCCGCTACGACCCGAACTCGCGGAAGTTCTACGACCGCAAACGCGCCGAGGGGAAGATCCACACTAACTTGACTCTGTCGGGGATCTTGGGGACAAGGTCAACTGCCGAGAGTCCGCCAGGACTTCGACCGAGGGATGCCGAGCTGGTCCAGGAAGGTCTGGAAGGCGGTCGGTGGCCGCGGTGAGGGGGTTTCCTCTTTCGGTGGCAGGCCGCTGAGTCGTTCGCTGTTCACGGCGATCGCCGTGAGTACGTGTTTCAGGTGGGCTTTCGGCTGTTCTCGGTAGCGGCAGTGGCGCATGCCGTGTCCGTGGGCGAACTCGTTGATGGTGCCCTCCACCCCGGAGCGGAACGCGTAGCGGGCCTTCCGGTCGGGCGTCTGCTGCTCGGTGCGGACGCGGAGTTGCAGGTCGCGGAGTTCTCGTGGGGGAAAGCCCACGGTGCGGGCGCTGTCGGCGGTGGTGGTGCAGCGGGTGCGGGCCGGGCAGGGGCGGCACTGGCTCTTGGTGAACCGGGCCACGATCAGCGGGGCGGCGGTGGGCGAGGACGTCGGGTAGGGGCCATGCCATCCCTTGCTGACCTGGCCTTGGGGGCAGGTGACTTGCCGGCGGTCGAAGTCGATGTGGAAGTCGTTCCGGTCGAAGCCCTCGTTCATGCGGTGCTGGCGGGTGGGGTTGCCCGGCAGTGGGCCGCTGACGGTGATCTGGTCTTCGCGGGCGGCTCGTTCCAGGTGGACCAGAGAGGTGTAGCCGCCGTCGACCAGGTGCTCGGCGGGCAGCAGTCCGCGACGCGCCAGGCGGGTATGGATGCCGGGCAGGGCCTGGGCGTCGTTGGTGGCGGCCGAGGTGGTGGCCACGTCCGTGATCACGTTGGCGCCCTCGAAGCCACACGTCTCGGTGAGATGGGCGGCGAACCCTTTCCAGCGGATGATGTGTCCGTGACGGACGTAGCGCGCCGTGGTGTCGTAGGGGGAGACGATCGCCGAGGAGGAGGGCGGCAGCCCGCCGTCGTCGGCGGTGCGCCGGCGCAGGCGGCCCGCCGCGTCACGGTAGTAGTTCTGCACGACGATCTGCCGCAGGGCCTCGGCCTGCGGGGCCGGGCCGGTAGCCCGATCCCTGCCGGTGGAGGCGTTCCAGTAGTCGGCAGGCGTCGTCGCCGGCGGCGAGGATCCTGGTCTTGGGCCGGGTGGGGTTCTTGCCCAGACGGACCGGACGGCCGTAGCGGCGTCCCCAGTCCTCGTCGACCAGGTCGTTCAGCAGGTGCGAAGCGGTGCGGGCCACTTCCTCCAGCGCGGCGCGGACCGCCTCGGTGACCAGTTCCAGCCGGGTCAGGTCGCGCACCGCGGTCAGGACGTGGGTGGAGTCGGTGCGTTGCGTGGGGCGCTCGCGCACCAGGCCGGCCTCTTTCAGGCGGGCGAGTGCCAGATCGAGGAGACGGTCGGCGCGGTCGTCCTGGGCGATGCGCTCGCGGAAGTCGGCCAGCACGCTGTGGTGGAAGCCCGGGTCGTCCAGTTCCATGGCCAGGGCGTATTTGAAATCGATGCGGCAGCGGACCGCTTTCGCTGCCTGCCGGTCCGACAGACCGAGCAGGAACTGCAGCACACAGACGGTGGCCAGTTGGGCGGGCGACAGACCGGGGCGGCCGTCGCGCGGGTACCAGCCAGCGAAGTCCTCGTCATTCCACAGTCCGTCGAGGCGATCACGTACCCATATCGCCGTCGTACCGCCCGGGTTGCTCGCCCGCGCGACCTGCGCGGTCAGAGACGGAACTTGCTCACCGGAAAGGGGACGGAGCGACAACAGGCACCTCGACAACGGGATCGGCATCGGCCTTCGAAACACCCCGCATGCCCGCTGGTCATGCAACCGCACCGGGAAATTACAAGATCCCCGACAGAGTCAAGCCCAGCCCTCAACACCAAAACACGACACCACCACCGACTCTCACCACCACCGACACCACACCGAGAGGCCGCACTTTCTCTCCAGGAGAACCCCGGCCAGGAATCCGACGGCCGCCGCCGACAGATGTCCCACGGTGGTGAAGTCGGGCAGTGGGCCGTTCCATTCGGCTCCCGCGACCGGCCAGGCGATGACCGCGGCCATCGCCACGACACTCGTGGACCGCCGCCGGACTAGCACAGCCGAGGCGGCGAGCGCGGCCTGGGCGCCGTAGCTGATGCCGTAGTCCAAGGCGTGCCGAACACTCTCGGGATACCAGCCGCAACGCAGGGCGATCTCGATGACGCACGCCGTGAAGAGGGTGGCCCCGACGTGGCCGGCCAGGAACACCGCACAGGCCCGCCACGCCCCGTAGCGGGATTCGAGCCGCACCAGGCAGACCGCGACGCCCATGCCGAGCGTGATCACCGTGCCCGCGAACTCGAGCGAACGGACGTGGGTGAGCGTGCCGTCGAAGAAGAGGGCGCTGCCGGCCAGCGAACCGATGGGGTCCCGCTGGAGATTGCCGATGTTCGTGCTGACCGCCAGTAGCGTTCGTGCGGCGGTGGCAGGGGACGCGACCTCGGTGAGCCAGGCATGCGTGAGCAGGAGAAGCAGCAGGTAGCCGGTCGTCGCCGGGCTGGTCCGGGCGAGAAGGAGCAGTAAACGCGGGAGACGAAGGAGCACGCGACGATGCAATCGCCGACGGCACGCATCGTGCAAGATCGCTGTGGGAAAGCCTCGCCGGATGTTGACCGGCCGTTGACTCTCGGCATGCGACCGCATGGGGCATGGAGTCGCCGACCATCGTTCAATGCTCCTGCTGGGTCCTGTCGGACCGGCAGGCGGCAGAAGCCGTCCGCTGCCGCATCAATTTCAAGTATGCCCTGGCCATGGAGCTGGACGATCCCGACTTCCACCACAGCGTGCTGGCCGACTTCCGCGATCGTATCGCCCAGGACGCCCACGCCGACCGTCTCCTCGACCTCGCGCTCACGCGCCTGAAGGAGGCCGGCCTGGTGCGCGAGCGCACCCACCAGCGCACCGACTCCACCCACGTCCTGGCCGCGGTGCGCGACCTGACCCGGCTGGAACCTCGGCGGTGCGCCAGCAACAGACACCCGGCTGGAAGGCCCGCTACGCGGTCCGCTACGGAGTGGAAGGCACCATCAAAGAGTTCGCTCATGCGCCACTGCCGCTACCGAGGACAGCCGCTTACCTCGACGATCAAGATCCCCGACAGAGTCAAGCTGAGGGATGTCCCGTAACTGCTGATCTGCTCTGAGCGGGCTGCACGCCGGGCTGGTGCGATGCCGATGTGTTGGGCTGGAGGCGTCAGCCGCGGTCGGATGCGTTTTCCAGCAGGTGGTCGATGTGGCGTTGGAGGGTGGCCAGCGCCGTGGCCGGGGAGTGGTGGCCTGCCAGGACGTGGACCGTGAGGCCGTCGGCCAGGGCGAGGAGCGTGTGTGCTTCGCGATCGGGGTCGAGGTGCTGGAGGATTTCCTGGGTGTCCTGGCCGTAGCGGATGAGCCACGCGATGAGGCCGTGGAGCTTGGCATAGGTGTCGTGCAGGACGGCGGCCAGTTTCTCGCTGGCAGGGGCATGCGTGATGAAGGCCAGCCAGACGTGAGCCTGTGTCCTCGATTCCTCATCCAGCAGGGCGAGTTCGGCCAGGGTGTGGGACAGCAGGGTCGACGCGGCCTGGGGGGTGGATGTGGCGGCGATGCGCTGGTTGGCGCGTTCGCTGACGTGTTGGGAGATGTGCTCCAGCGCGAAGAGCAGCATGTCCTGCTTGGTGCGGAAGCACCGCTGGACAGCGCCCATGGACACATTCGCCTGGGCCGCGACGTCGCGGAGGCTGACGGCCTCCATGCCGGAGCGCGCGATCAGGGTGCAGACCGCCTCGGCGATCCGTCGGCGTCGGTCCTCGTAGTCGACCTGCCTGGGCACGGTTTGCTCCCTCCCGCGTTCTGATGCACTTGCATCGTATCCGGTTCCGCTGCACGATGTGATGCGATCGCATCGGAATGATGCGTGGACACCGGGAGGGAAAGCTCGTCATGGCGAAACAGCTCCAGAGGACGGACAGCAGCTCAGGTCAGGGGCTGCTGTGGCTGTTCGGTGCCATCCTGGCCATCCAGGGCTTCGGCTCCGCCATCACGGAGGCGGGGTGGGATACAAGCTTTGGCGTCGCTGGCCTCCTGCGGGCAGCCCATATGCCTGAGTGGGCGACGCTCCTGGTCGGCTTCGCTGGTTTGGCCCTGTTAGGAATGGCGGCGCGCCGTCACTACGCGAGGAGGCGGGCGGACCGCCACCCGTGAGAAGTCCGCAGGCCAACCGGCGAGCTGAGATGCTCCGGGTGTGGCTGGTGTGATCACGGCGTCGGAGCCGTCCTGGATAGCCCCGTTCACCGGGCTGAGCCCGCGGCTGTTCAGCAAGTTGGTGACCTCGCTGCGTCGCGAGGGCGCTGATGCTGTGCGGCGGGGCCGGCCGTGGAGCTGCCGCTGGAGGACCGGGTGCTGCTAGCAGTGGCGTACTGGCGTACGAACTTGACCCTGCGGCAACTGGCGCCGCTGTTCGGTGCATCGAAGTCCGCCGCGGATCGAATCGTCGACGACATCGGTCCGCGCCTGGCGCTGCAGCACCGGCGCCGGTACCGGCGGGACACGGTGCCGATCGTGGACGGCACCTTGGTGCCCACGCAACCGCACCTATCCGACTACGCGGTCGGCGAGTACTACCTGGCGGGTTCCGCCCGGATGGGCGACCATGCCCCGCGCTGCCGGCCGTGACGGCGCTGATCGACAGGCAGGCCGCGGACCCCGCGCACGAGCCCCCCGCCGGCCGCGGACCCCGCGCACGAGCCCCCGCCGGTCGCGGGCGCCCGTGACGCGGGCCGAGGTCGCGTGGCGCCCAGCGGGTGTCTCCGATTCGGGTGTGAGGCGTCGCGACCACGACGGCCGGAGAAGGAACGGCCGTTCCACCACTATTTCTGCCGGTCCTGCGAGAGGGCCGCCGGCCTCCGCGCCCGGCGCGGTGGCCCCATCTCCTTGGCCCGCTCACTCGCGACCGTCCACGACCAGCGACGGGCTCCGGATGCGCAGATCAGGCGGCTTCGGACGGCTGGCGACCGGTGACAGCGGGGGCCGGCCTCCGACACGAGACCGGCACCCGTCATGCCAGTGATCCAGGGCAAGACCGCTCAGGCGCCGATCTTCCCGATCCCCACCCCGGCCCGGACGAGGGAGGGAACGTCGGCTGCCGGGTCCAGCGTGTACGAGTAGTACGTGCGCGGCTCGGTCACCGTTCCGTTGGTCTCGCACGCACCGGACCCGGTGAAGACGTTGCTGCGCTGCACCAGCCGGCCCGGCCCTGACTCGTCGTACCCGCTGGCGGAGTAACAGGGGTGCGGAACGCTTTCGAAGTAGTTGCCCTCGACCACCACGCCCGCGTTCATGGTCGATGCGACGCCGTATATGGCGTTCCCCTTGTAGTAGTTGTTGTAGATGTGCACCGGCTCACCGAACCGCACCCGCGGATGCCGCTGACGTGAGCCGTCGAAGAAGTTGTGGTGGATGGAGACCTTCAGTTTGGCCGCGTCCTGGCTGCCGTTGCCGTCAGAGTGCCCGAGCAGCATGCTCTTGTCGGTCTTGTTGAACCAGTTCCACGACACGGTCACGTACTGGGACGCGCGGACGATGTCGATCGCCCCGTCGACCGGTGCGACGAACTCGTTGTGGTCGATCCAGATGTGGTGTGACTCCTGGCCGACGTTGACGGCGTCGTCCTCGGCGTTGGTGAACTTGAGGTTGCGCACGATGACGTTGTAGGAACGGTAGAAGTCCAGGCCGCCGCCGTTGATGACCGCCGAGGAACCGACCCCGATGATGGTCTTGTTCGGGCGCACCCCCTGCTTGCTGGTGATGTTGATGGTGCCCTGCACGCGGATGACCAGCGGGCCGGTCGTGTCGATGTAGTCCAGGAACTGCTGGGTGTTGGTGGCGGTCACGGTCGGCCCGCCGACTCCGCCGGTGGTGCCGTTCTGGCCGAGCGCGTTGACGGCCGCGAAGCCGGTGGGGGACGTCTCCGCCAGCGGTGCCGGGGTCTGCGCGGCGGCGCTGTCACTGCCGGTGGACACCGCCGTCCCGCCGAGCAGCAGAGCGAGCGCGAGAGCCGTAACGCCGCGTGCGGCACGTAACGGCCGCTTCGGCTCGGGCAGTTTCAGGAGCGACGACCTCATGCGGTTCCTCCTCAGCTGAGTGAGTGGATCTTTCCGACGCCCGGGCCCGCTTGCACCGGGACGGGGCGGTCCGGGGCGAGGCGGCCACTCTGTGGGCGGACTCGCCAGTTCGCCTGACTCGTTGGCGGCTGTGCCGGATGCCCTTGGCGTCCCCGGTGGCGGCACTGGTCTGTGCTGTGCCGAGTGCATATCGACACTCTCCTGTCAGGAGATGCGCCCCGCGCGGGCGGACGTGTTGAGGCGCAAACGGAAAGATAGAAAGCGCTTTCCAATGTGTCTTGGACGTTACTCAGGTGTCCCGAGCATGTCAACAATGGGCGCCTCCAGGGCGAAGGAGTCCGTGGACGGATCGCCCTCGTTGGCGCTGGCAGCGCGGTGATCGGGGTGAGGAAGCACTGGGGATCTTCCAGAGGGCGACTGCCGAGCAGTTGGGGAAGCTGACCCGGGTGAGGAGCGGTTCTTACCGCACTGTCATCGCAGGATGTTGACGGCCCGGGCGACCACCAGGACCACGGTGACCAGGGAGACCGAGGACTGGAGCATCATCAGCATCTTGGCCCAGCGCGACAGCGGCATCACATCGGTCGGGCTGAAGGCGGTGGAGTTGGTGAACGACAGGTACAGGTAGTCCGGGAACGACGGTTCCCAGTCCGGGGGCGCGGTCTCAGGGCTCTGCATCTGGACGAAGAGGAAGTCGGCGAACTGGTGGTGACCGCGAGCTCGCGCCAGCGGTCCGCCGCGGTCCCACTCCCAGTACCACAGGGCGAACACGATGACGTTCGTCAGCCAGATGCCGCCACCGGTCAGCAGCAGCGGCCCGGCGTCCGTCCCCTCGGTGCCGTTCACCAGGCCCGCCACCAGCCGGACCGCCGCCCAGCCGTTGGCCATACTGATCAGGCAGATCAAGGCCAGGCCCAGCCACCGCAGCCACCGGGTCCGGGGCTCCACCCGCCGCGGGTTCGCGGCGATCAGGCCGGCCAGCAGTACCAGTTCCAGGACCGGTAGCGCCCAGTACGGCTGGAGGGTGAGCCGGTGCGGCAGCATCAGCTGGAGGGTTACCGCCACCAGGATCACGGCGGTCACCGCCCAGCGCGGCTCACCCTGCGTCGCCCGGCGCCATGCGGGTGCTACATCCTGCTCGCCGCTCCGCAGCAGCCGCTCGATCCTCGCCAGGCGGCTCTCGGCGTCGTGCATACCGTCGCTCATGGCGACGATTGTCCAGGGGACAGATGTTGATCACGTGACTGGCCGGACCGCGGGCGGCACTGTGCGCAGAAGTGCTGGCTTTGGCCGTCTAAGCTGCTGAAAAAGGCATCACCTTTCAGGGAATCGGACACGGCTCGCGCTCTGCGGGTCCGCACACCACGAACAGGGGACGACGCATGGCGGCACCGCAGGACCGATGGAGCGCCTTGCTGGACATACTGACGCGCGACGGGCGGATCGAGGTCGAGGCCGCAGCGGAAGTACTGCACGTCTCCACCGCCACGATCCGGCGCGATCTGGATGAGCTGGCACGCCAGCAAATGGTCACCCGTACCCACGGCGGTGCCGTGATCAACGCCATCGCGTACGACCTGCCGCTCCGCTACAAGGCCGCGCGCAACGCTCCGGAGAAGGAGCGGATCGCCAACGCGGCGGCGGGCCTGGTGAAGGCGGGTGCCGTGGTGGGCCTGAACGGCGGCACCACGACCACCGCGGTCGCCCGGGCGCTGGCCATCAGGCCCGAGCTGAGCACGGAGGGCGCCGGGCCCTCGCTGACGGTCGTCACCAACGCGCTGAACATCGCCAACGAGTTGGTCGTACGCCGTCATGTGAAGCTCGTCGTCACCGGGGGAGTGGCCCGCCCGGCCTCGTATGAGCTCACCGGACCGCTCGCCACCGGGATGCTCGCGCAGATCACGCTCGACCATGCCTTCATCGGCGTGGACGCGATCGACGTCCGGCACGGGGCGACAGCTCAGGACGAGGGCGAGGCCGGCATCAACTGGGCGCTGGCCCGCCGCGCCGAACGGGTGATCGTGGTCGCGGACTCGTCCAAGCTGGGTCGGCGGGCCTTCGCCCGGATCTGCCCGGTGGAGGACGTCCATGTGCTGGTGACCGACAAGGCGGCGGGCCCGGAGCTGACCGAGCCGTTCGCCGCGGCGGGCGTGGAGATCGTTCGGGCCTGAGTGCCTTTGGGTGTCAGGGTCAGGTCATTTGATGCCACCGGCCGTCAGACCGCTGATCAGATAGCGCTCCACGAAGACGAACAGGACGACGACCGGCACGATCGCGATCAGCGAGGTGGCGAACAGGTACTGCCACTGCTCCTGGTACGCCGTGACGAATCCGGGGATGGCCTTGGTCAGCGTCGTCCGGTCGCCGGACGAGGTGATGGTGAGCGCGACGACGTACTCGTTCCAGGCCCCGATGAACGTGTAGACGAGCGCGGTCACCACTCCGGGCAGCGCCAGCGGCAGGGTGACCCGCATCATCGCGCCCAGCCGGCCGGCCCCGTCCATGAACGCCGCCTCCTCCAGTTCCTTGGGGATGCTCGCGAAGTACGCGTTGAGGATCCAGATGCAGAACGGCAGGTTGAACGCCGCGTTGACCAGGATCAACCCCTCCGCGGTGTCGGTCAGATCGAGGCTGACCATCTCCCGGTAGATGCCCACCAGCAGTGCGGTCGGCGCGAACATCTGGGTGACCAGCACCAGCAGCAGGAAGGCGCCGCGCCCGCGGAACCGGTGGCGGGCGGTGTAGTACGCGGCGGGCAGCCCCACGGCGAGTGCGAGGAGCGTGGACATCCCGGCGACGTACAGCGAGAACAGGAGCGCGTCGGAGACCGGCGGATCCTTCAGCGACCAGACGTCGGCGAAGTTCGACCACTCCCACCGCGACGGCAGATAGGACGGCGGTGACTTCATCAGTTCCGGCGTCGGCTTCAGGGCCGTCAGCAGCATCTGAAGGTACGGCGCCAGGAAGAACAGGGCCACCAGCCAGCCCACCCCGGTGAGCACGACGGTGCGCGGCCGGAGCGGACGCCGCCGCCGGGCCTTTGGGGATTCGACTGCGGATTCGACTGTTGCGGATCGGGCCGTGACGGCGGACATCAGCCGATCTCCTCTCGCCCGCGCACGACGCGCAGGTACACCAGCACGACCAGCAGGATCAGCGCGAAGTTCACGACGGCCATGGCCGCCGACTCGCCGACGGCCTGGTTGTCGAAGGCGAGCTTGTACATGTAGGTGGTGGTCGTGTCGGTGGCGAAGCCGGGACCGCCGCGGGTCATGGCCCAGATGATCGGGAAGGAGTTGAACACGTTGATGACGTTGATGATGGCGGCGACCAGCAGGGAGGGGCGCAGCAGCGGCAGTGTGATCGAGAGATAGGTGCGGGCCGTTCCCGCGCCGTCCAGGCGGGCCGCCTCGTACACCTCGGCCGGGATGGTCCCGAGGCCGGAGAGGATGACGAACGCGGAGAAGGGCAGGGAGACGAAGACCGCCACGGCCATCATCCAGGCGAACGCCTGGGTGGGATGGGCCAGCCAGTTCACCGGTTTGTCCAGGATTCCTACGTCCATCAGTACGCGGTTGACGACGCCGTAGAAGTTGTTGAGCATCCAGCGCCAGGTCAGCGCCGTCATCAGGACCGAGGCCGCCCAGGGCACGATCAGCGCCCAGCGGACCATCCGGCGCCCGGGGAAACGCGAGTTGAGCAGCTGCGCCAGTGCCAGCGAGACGGTGATGGTGACCGTGACCACGCCCACCACCCAGACCAGGGTGCGCAGCACCACGCCCGGCAGGTCCGGTTCGGCGAACAGCTCGGTGTAGTTGGCGCCGCCCGCGAAGCCGCGGGTCAGTCCGGTGGAGCTGATGTCCATCAGGGACGTGCGGACCATCTCGACGACGGGCCAGATGACCACGGCCAGGATCAGCGCGAGCGCGGGGCCGAGCCACAGCAGCGGCTCCAGCGCCCGCAGGCGGTGACCGTTCCGGACGCGCGGTGGCGGTGCCTCAGGCGTCGTCCGTCCCTCCCCGGCCCCCGCCCCCGCGCCGGCGGTGCGCGTAGTGACGTTCTGCACGGCCACCCCGTCAGCCGTCCTTCTCGGCGGTCTCCTGGATTTCGCCCAGGACCTTCTTGGGCTCGGCGCCCGCCACGGTGGTGCCGATGCGCTGCTTCACGACGCCTTCGACGGCCGACCACTTGGGGTTGTCGGTGGGTGCGAACCGCGCGTCAGACAGCGCGTCGACGAACGGCTTGTAGTAGGCGGAGTCCGAACTCAGCGCGGCACCGGCCGACTTGGTGACCGACAGGAACCCCTCGGTGGACAGGAACTTCGAGGCGTTCTCCTTCTGGTAGAAGAAGTCGAGGAACTTGTTGACCGCCTCGCGGTTCTTGTCCTTGTCCTTCTTGAAGGCCACCAGGTAGTCCTGGACACCGAGCGTGTTGTGCGTCGTGCCGTCCTTGCTCGGCAGCGGCGCGACGCCGTAGTTCAGGTTCTTGTCGACGGTGTCGATGAAGCCCTTGCGCATGAAGACGGCCCCGTTGAGCATGCCGATCTTCCCCTGCGCGAACTGGTTGAAGACGTCCTTGCGGTTGGTGGTCTCGGGGTTGGGCTGGGTCAGCCCGGCCTTCGTGAGCTTGCGCAGGTAGTCCAGTGTCTCGACGTTCGCCTGCTGGTCGACCGTCCAGTTGCCCGACTTGTCGATCCAGCCGCCGCCGTTGTTCATCGCCCAGATGTAGAACTCGGCCTGCGCCTCCTCCGCGCCGAGCGGCAGGCCCAGCGGGATGTCGCCAGCCTTCTTTATCTTCTCGGCGGCGTCCTCCACCTCGGCCCAACTCGACGGCGGCTCGGAGATCTTGGCCTTGTCGAAGATGTCCTTGTTGTAGAAGAAGAGCCGTGCGCTGGAGATGAACGGCAGGCCGTACTGGACGCCTTCGTACTGCGCCTGGTCGGCGAAGAGCGGCAGGAAGTCGGCGAGCACCTTCGGCGACACGATGTCCTTGGCCTGGTAGATCAGGTCGTCGCGGGCGAAGTCGGAGAACTTGTTGTAGTTGAGGACGTCGGGTTGCTGCCCGGTCTGGACGTACGTCTTGACCTTGGAGTCCATCTGCTCCCAGTCGACGACCTCCAACTCGACCCGGTAGCCGGGGTTCTTGGCCTCGAAGGCCTTGATGAGGTTGTCCCAGTAGGGCTGGGTGTCGTCGTCGTACTTGGCGGCCACGAATCTGATCGTCTTTCCGCCGGAGTCGCCGCCGGATGAACCTCCCTTGCCGCAACCGCTGAGGACCAGGGCGAGGGCCACACCACCTGCGGCGATGCCGATGAGGCGTCGTTTCACGGGGTACCCACCTTCGTTGCACGACAGTGATTGTTTCTGCTCGAAAGTGGCTTGATTCAAGCATTAATCACCATCATGCCCGACAGTTAGCGCCTGATGTCAAGGGCGGGACGCTTGCCGGTGCGTACTCCGGCCGCGCCTGTGTGGCGGACCGGGCAGGGGAGCCGGAACCGCCCGAATCGGGCGCGGTTCACGCAGAATTTACAGCCGCCTCTGCCGGTCCGACCCTCCCCCGAGCAGGGCGCCGACCCGGGAAGGTGACCGTCACCAGGGTCGAAAGTGGTCGGTGGTGCCGCCGAGAAATCATGGAAGAGGATGTTGACAGCTGACGTTTCTAGCCAGAACATGAGCACAAATGAGCATGATCATGTGCATGATCTTGCTTGGCGTGCTGCTCCGTGAAGCAACGCCCCGCCCCGCCCCGCAGGAGGACGTGAGTGCGCATCCAACCGCTCAGACGGCGCAAATACCGTGGTCCCGGAAGGCTGTTGGCCGCCGCGCTGGCCCTGACGCTCGTACCGTCCGTTACCGGACCCCTCACCACGAAGGCCCAGGCGGACACCGTCGACGGGCCGAAGGTGACCCAGAGCGCGGACGGCCTCACCCTGTCCGTGCCGGGTGCCGAGAACACCCCCGGCTACACCGTCGACATCGCCACCGACGCACTCGCCCTCACCACCGAGCGCTCGGGAAAGACCGTGCTCGGCACCGCGGGTGGCGACACCGGAGGACTCCGCTTCCGCTCTGGCGGGAAGTGGGAACACGCCACCGCGGTCACCGACTGGACGTGGCAGGGCGGCGTCCTCACCCTCACCACCGACACCACCCTCGACGGCGCCACCGTCGACGCCCGGCTCACGCCCGAAGCCGACCGCTACCAGCTGGACTGGGACGTTGAAGGCGGCAGCCCCGACCAACTGGGCCTCGCCTACGACCTGTCATCGGCCGGCCATTGGTACGGCCACGGCGAGGCGGAGACCCCGCAGGGCGGCCCCGGCGTCAACCAGCCCTGGCCGCTCGACACCGGCGAGGTCGACCACGAGACCTTCGGCCCGGCGTCGTACAACATGATCGACCCGTTCTGGTACACCTCCAAGTCGACCGGTCTGCGCGTCGACACCGGGGACGTCATGAACGTGGCGCTCAACAAGGGCAAGGACGGCCTCGGCAGCTTTATCGTCGAGTCGCCCGACACCTACAAGGCCACCGTGTTCGTCGAGTCGACGCCGCTCGAGGTCTACCGCGACTACATCGGCATCGTCGGCAAACCGGCCAAGTCCGACGCCACGTACGAGCAGTACGCCAAGCCGCTGTGGAATTCCTGGGCGCAGTTCTACACCAAGATCGACCAGGAGAAGCTGCTCGACTACGCCACCGACCTCCACGACAACGGCCTGGACGGGCACACCATCCAGCTCGACGACAAGTGGGAGTCGAACTACGGCAATCTGACCTGGGATCCCAAGACCTTCCCCGATCCCAAGGGCCTCTCCCAGAAGATCCACGACATGGGGTTCGACTTCGGCATCTGGGTCACCCTGTGGATCAACCTGGACTCCGACAACTACCAGTACGCGGTCGACCACGACTATCTGCTCAAGGACGCCAAGGACACGAGCAAGCCCTGCGAAGTGACCTGGTGGAACGGCCAGGCCGGGATCATCGACCTGGCCAACCCCGAAGCCAAGGCCTGGTACGAGGGCAACCTCAAGACCCTCATGGACACGTACGACATCGACGGGCTGAAGTTCGACACCCGTTTCTTCGACGAGAAGTGCGCGCCGCGCGAGGGCCACCAGGCCACGGACTACCAGAAGCTCGGCACGCAGCTCGCCGACGAGTTCGACCTCCAGGGCGCCGGCATCCGGGTGCACTGGAACCGGACGGCCCACGAGGCCGGCTTCGTCACCCGCCAGGTCGACAAGGGCACCGGCTGGGACTCCCTGCGCGCCTCCGCCACCCAGAACCTGGCCATCTCCACCATCGGCTACCCGTTCGTCGAGTCCGACATGATCGGCGGCTCCGGCGGCCAGCCCGCACCGACGAAGGACGTACTGGTGCGCTGGGCGCAATCCGCCTCGCTGATGCCCTTGATGTACGCCTCGACCTCCCCGGTGGACACCAACGACACCACCACCGGGCAGAAGGTGGACTACGACCAGGAGACCGTCGACCTCTACCGGCAGGCGATCGACACGCACGAGAAGCTCGCCCCCTACATCTGGGACCAGGTGCAGAGCACCCTGAAGACCGGCGATCCGATCATGCGGCCGCTGTTCTTCGACTTCCCGAAGGACGAGGCGAGCTACACGGTCACCGACGAGTGGATGCTCGGCCCGGCCGTACTGGCCGCGCCCAAGCTGAGCACCGGCGCCACCCGCTCCGTCCATCTGCCGTCGGGCACCTGGTACGACGTGAACCAGGGCACCGTGATCCGGGGCCCCAGGACCCTCAAGGGGTACGCGGCCCCGCTCGGCGTCACCCCGGCCTTCGTCAACCTCAAGGCCGAGGGCGCCGACAAGGCCGTCAAGGCACTCAAGCGCGACGACGCTCCGGCCGCCTCCGTCCTGATCACCCCGGACGCCCCGTCCACCGACGCCGGTAAGCCGTTCGAGGTGACCACCGAGGTGACCAACTGGAGCACCGGGACCCTCAAGGACACCAAGGCGGCACTGGATCTGCCCGACGGCTGGAGTGCCGAGGCGACCGGCCCGACCACCGCGACGTCCCTCAGGAACGGTGCCACCCTCACCACCACCTGGACGGTGACCCCGGCCCAGGACGCCCGCTGGGGCAGCCACCCTCTCACCGGCACCGCGACCTACAACGGGGCGACGACGGTGTCCGACACCGTGCAGGCGCAGGTGAAGGCCGCCCCGGGCAGCGTGCAGGAGCCGTACCTGACGGCGGACACCACCGCCGGGGGAGCCCAATACGCCCAGGCCGGGGACCAGTTCGCGATCTGGGCGGGCGGCCAGGACCTGTCCGGCTGGAAGGACGAGAAGGGCGTCATCTACCGCGACGACGCGGCCGGGGAAAAGGCCACCGTGCAGGCCCAGCTGGTCTCCCAGGACAGCGCCTCACCGGTCGGCAAGGCCGGCGTCGCCCTCGCCAACGACCTGACCGCACCCGAGAAGGGCGGTTACGGGGTGCTGGTCATGACCCAGAGTTACGGCCTGGAGTTCATGACCGACAGCGACGGCGACGGGAAGCTCGACACCTGGGCGGGCGGTGGCTCCACCTACCACCCGGCGTATCTCAAACTGACCCGCGACGGCGCCACCTACACCGCGTACGCCAGCAAGGACGGCGAGACCTGGTCGCAGGTCGGCACCGCCCAGGTGCCGTCGGCCACCGGCACCACAGACGCCGGGATGGTCGCCAGCGCGGCCAACGTCAACTACCCCGGCGAGAACATCGAAGCCGTCTTCAGCGGATTCTCCGTCACCTCCTGACGCCATCGGCATCACCCCGCTTCCCGGCAGGCCTTCCTCCCCCTTGGGGGCCTGCCGGGGACCAGACCCGTCCTCGCACGGTCGTAAGAGAGGGAACCCACTCCCATGGCACGTACGTCCTCAGTCGTCGCCGGCTTCGTCGCGGGCGTCGTCGTGGCCGCGAGCACCACCGCCATCGCCGTCACCGGTACGACGACCACCGGCACCGACCTCAATTCCAAGGCCACCACCACCTGGCTGACCGTCAAGGTCGCCGACGCCATGGGCACCAGGGACACCATCACCTGGGTTCCCACCGGCTCCTTCGCCGGTTCCGCGGAAGAGCGGGTCCCGCGCTACCCGATGACCGCCATCCAGGGCAAGGACACCAAGGAGCTCAAGCTCTCCGCCGTGCGCAACGAGCAGGTCTCGGCGCAGTTGGCGATCGCCTCCGGCAAGAACCTCGACGACGTCAAGGCCGTGGTCGGCGACCTCACCGGACCCGGCGGCACCAAGCTGTCCGGCGCCGACACCCAGGTCCGGTTCGTCAAGTACGTGCCCGTGCAGCGCTCCAAGAGCGAGGTCGACTGGTCCGCCACCATCGACCAGGTCAGCTCCGGCAAGGAAGTGTCCGGCGACCGCAACCCCGACGTGGTCGGCGACGCGCTCGAGGACCGGGACTCCGTGGACGTACCGGCCTACGCGGCGCAGCCGCTGTGGTTCACCTTCCACATCCCCAAGGCGGCCAAGCCCGGTACCTACACCGGCACGGTGAAGGTCAACGCCGACGGCCGTACCCAGACCGCCTACCCGCTGACCATCGAGGTCGCGGACGCGAGCGTGCCCGACCCGAAGGACTACAGCTTCTTCCTCGACGTGTGGGCGCAGCCGGAGACGATCGCCAAGAACCACGGCGTCCAGCTCTGGTCCGACGAGCACTGGAAGCTGATCGAGAAGTACAACCGCGACCTGGCCTCGCGCGGCCAGAAGGTCATCAACACCACGATCGTCGACAACCCGTGGCACCACCAGTGGTCGCTGGGCACCCGGGAGTCGCAGACGGCCACGCCGTACACCAGCATGGTGGGCTGGACCTGGAACGGAAAGACGTTCTCCTTCGACTTCAGCCGCTGGGACAAGTACGTCCAGACCGCCAGACGCGCCGGTCTCGGCCCCGACATCGGTGCCTTCTCCATGCTGGCCTTCCAGGACCAGGAGCACCTCACCTACACCGACACCAGCACCGGCAAGACCGTCTACGAGAACGTCGACCTGGGCGGCGACCGCTGGCGGGAGGCATGGGGAGCGTTCCTGCCCGCCTTCGAGAAGCACCTCAAGGCCAAGGGCTGGCTGGAGAACACCTGGCTGTCCTTCGACGAGCGGCCCATCGACACCATGACGGTCGTCAAGGACTTCGTCCACGAGGTCGCGCCGGCCTTCGACGACCGTATCTCCGTGGCCGGTTCGATCAGCACCGAAGGCGTCGCGTCCAACCTGTCCGTCGACTGGGGCGGCATCGACGCGATGACGAAGGAGAAGGTGGCGGAGCGGCGCAAGGCCGGCAAGATCACGACCTTCTACGTGTACGGCGCGCCGGCCCACCCCAACACGCTGTCGTTCTCGCCCGCCGTCGAGTCGCGGATGCTGCCGTGGATCTCGGCCCAGCGGAATCTGGACGGTTTCCTGCGCTGGTCGTACAACAGCTGGACCAGCGACCCCTTCAACCAGCCGGTGCACATCTTCACGCAGGGCGACGAGTACCTGGTCTACCCGGGCAAGGACGGCCCGATGTCCAGCATCCGCTGGGAGCAGCTGAAGGAGGGCATCGAGGACTACGAACTCATCGCCCAGCTGCGCAAGAAGGACGGCGGCACCGACAGCGATGTCCTGACCGAGGCCCTCACCACCGCGACCCGCGACCTCGACGGCCGGACGAAGGACGTCAGCGACATCGAGACCGCGCGGGCGGCCGTCGTGAAGGGGCTGACGTCATGAGGGGCAAGTGGAGATCTCTGCTCCTCGCCGCGGTCCTGTCCGTGATGCCGCTGGCCGGCGCGGAAGCCGTTGCGACTCCGGCCCAGGAGGCGCAACAGGCCCAGGCCCCGCACACCGTCACCTACGACCAGTACTCCGTGCGGGTCGACGGCAAGCCCCTGTACCTCTGGGGCGCCGAGTTCCACTACTTCCGGCTGCCCAGCCCCGACGCGTGGCGCGATGTCCTCCAGAAGATCAAGGCGGGCGGATTCAACGCGGTCTCGCTCTACTTCGACTGGGGCTACCACTCGGCCAAGCCGGGCAGCTACGACTTCACCGGCATCCGCGATGTGGAGCGGCTGCTGGACGAGGCCGAGCGCGCGGGCCTGTATGTGATCGCCCGACCGGGCCCGTACATCAACGCGGAGGTCTCCGGCGGCGGCATGCCCGCCTGGCGCAAGACCCAGGCCGGTGTGAACCGCACCTCCGAGCCGGAGTACCTGAAGGCGGCCCGGGAGTGGATGAGCCGGATCAACCCGATCATCGCGCGGCATCAACTGACGCGCGGTACAGGCAACGTGATCCTCTATCAGGTCGAGAACGAGTACCAGGGCGGTCGCGAGGACGCCGACTACATGCAGACCCTCATCGACTGGGCCCGCGAGGACGGCATCGACGTCCCGACGTTCGTCAACGACGGCGGCGCCAACCAGAACTGGGTCAGCGGCAAGGGCGCCCCGGACATCTACGGCTTCGACGCCTACCCGCAGGGCTTCGACTGCAAGGACCCCGACACCTGGAAGAACCTGCCGGACTACTCGTACGTCAATGAGTGGAAGCCTGAGTCCCCACTGATCATCCCGGAGGCACAGGGCGGCGCGTTCGACCCCTGGGGCGGCACCGGATACCAGGACTGCGCGAAACTCACCGGCACCGACTTCACCCGGGTGTTCAGCAAGATGAACATCGCCGCCGGGGTGAGCGGCCAGTCCTTCTACATGACGTACGGCGGCACCAACTGGGGCTGGCTCGCCGATCCCAACGCGGTCTACACGTCGTACGACTACGGGGCGCCGATCAACGAGTCCCGCCAACTGACCGACAAATACCAGGAGTTCAAGCGCCTCGGATACATGGTCAACTCGGTGACCTCCCTGGCGCGCACCGACAAGGCCGAGGCCCCGACCCCGTCCGACGACGCCCTGCGCATCGACCGGCGCGTCAACCCCGACGACGGCACCCAGTTCTTCACCGTCCGGCACGCGGACACCCGCGTGAAGGACAAGGACGAGACCACCCTGTCGCTCACGGGCAAGGACGGCGACTACCCGCGCGTACCCCAACAGGGCACGATCACCGTCGACGGCCGGGACGCCAAACTCCTCGTCGCGGGCTACGACTTGGGCGAGAACCAGCGGCTGGTCTACTCCACCTCGGAGATCATGACGCACGCCCGGATCGGCGACCGGGACGTGGCGCTGCTGTACGGGCGTGCGGGCGAGGCCGGCGAGACGGTGCTGCGGTACGCCGAGCGGCCCGAGGTCACCGTCCTCGACGGCGATGTCACCACCACCTGGGACGCCGGACGCGGCGACCTGCGTCTGAACTACACGCACCAGGGCCTGGCCCGGGTCCTGGTGAACGGCATGGAACTGCTGATCGCCGACACCGCCGAGACCGCCCACTGGTGGCGGCAGGACACCGCCGGGGGCCCGGTCCTCGTACGCGGACCGTCCCTCGTCCGTACGGCCGAACTGGCCAGCGGCACCCTGAAGTTGACCGGCGACTCCACCAAGGCCGCGAAGATCGAGGTCATCGCGGACGCCGGGAAGGTGACCTGGAACGGCCGCGAGGTCGCCGTCACCCAGGCGCCGCGCCCGGTCGAGCTGCCCGCGCTGACGACATGGAAGTACAAGGAGGAGGCGCCGGAGTCCGCTCCCGGCTTCGACGACTCCACCTGGACCACCGCCGACCACCTCACCGCCAACAACGCGGAACTCGCGGGGTCGCTGCCGGTCCTCGCGATGGACGAGTACGGCTACCACCACGGCAACGTCTGGTACCGCGGCCGGTTCAAGACCACCGGTACCGCGACCGCGCTCGCCCTCGACGCCAAAACCGGTAACACCGGCCAGTACGCGGTCTGGCTGGGCGGCCGCTACCTCGGCAGCTCCGGTAATGGCGCGCACACCTTCGACATCCCGGAGGGCACGCTGAAGGCCGGCCCAGACAGTGGGGACAACGTCCTGTCCGTCCTGGTCGAGAACGCGGGCCACAACGAGGAATGGGGCCACGACTACTCCAAGGAGCCGCGCGGTCTGCTCAGTGCCGAGGTGATCGGCGGGGCCTCCACCCTCACCTGGAAGATCCAGGGCAGCCGCGGCGGCGAGAACCCGGTCGACACCGTCCGGGGCCCGTACAACAACGGCGGGCTGTACGGAGAGCGGGCCGGCTGGTCGCTGCCGGGATACTCCGACAGCAGCTGGAAGAGCACGCCCCTCTCCGCGCAGGCCGGGAAGACCGGGCCCGGCGTGCGCTGGTACCGCACCTTGGCCCAGCTCGACCTGCCGCAGGGTCAGGACAACGCGCTCGCGCTGGATCTCGCCGAAGCCGAGGGCGGCGGCACCGGCTACCGCGCCCAGATCTTCGTCAACGGCTGGCTGATCGGCCGCTACCTGCCGGACACCGGACCGCAGACACGCTTCGTCATCCCCAAGGGCCTCCTGCGCGAGCAGGGCACCAACACCATCGCCCTGGCCGTGTGGTCCACCGAGGCAGGCGCCGGCCCGGGCTCCGCGAAGCTCGTCGACCTCGGCGCCACGGCGGGCGGGATCAAGGTCGGCACGGTGGCCGCACCCTCCTACAGCGCCACGACGTACGCCATGCCGACCGCGGGCGCCCACGTCACCGTCGACGCCGAGCCGTTCCTGAGCACCGGCACCGCCGCCAAGGTTCCCGTCACGCTCAGCGTGCCGAAGGACGCGCCGACCGCCTCGAACGTCGAGCTGGCGCTGAAGGTCCCGGACGGCTGGACCGCGACGACCGACGACACGACCCGTTTCGACCGGGTCGGGCCCGGCGACACCGTCACCGCGGAGTACACCGTCACGCCACCGGCCGACCCGGTCCACTACGCCCTCCTGACCGCGACCGCCAAGCTCACCCAGCCCGGTCTTCCGGGCACTGTCACCGGTGTACGGGCCGTGCAGGTGCCACCGCCCGCGCTGTCCGCCGACGCCTATGTGAGCGACCTGACCCTGGTCAAGGCGGTCAACGGCTGGGGTCCGGTGGAGCAGGACGCCTCCAACGGGGAGGACGCCGCCGGTGACGGTCGCCCCCTGAGCATCGGCGGCACCACCTACGCCAAGGGCCTCGGTGTGCACGCGAACAGCCAGATCCGGGTCTATCTCGGTGGCGGCTGCACCCGGTTCACCGCGACCGCCGGGGTGGACGACGAGGTCGGCGACGGCGGCAGCGTCTCCTTCCAGGTGATCGCCGACGGCCGCTCCCTGTTCGAGAGCCCAGTGCTGTACGGCTCCGACGGCGGCGCCGCGGTCGAGGTGGACGTCACCGGCGCCCGCTGGTTGGACCTGCTGGTCGACGGGGACGGCGATGTCTCCTCGGACCATGCCGACTGGGCCGACGCCAGGCTGACCTGCACGGGAGGCACCTCGTGAACCTCGCCCGAGTCGGACGGCTCAGAGCCCTGCTGTCCGCGGCGCTGGCCTCCGTACTGCTCGCGGTCCTCACCGCCGCGGTGGTCCCGGCCGAGGCCGCCGTCGCCAAGCCGACGCCCCACACGGTCAGTTACGACAAGTACTCCGTCGAAGTCGACGGCGAGCGGCTCTTCGTCTGGTCCGGGGAGTTCCACTACTGGCGGCTCCCCAGCCCCGACCTGTGGCGCGACGTGCTCCAGAAGATCAAGGCCAGCGGCATGAACGCCGTCTCGATCTACTTCGACTGGGCCTACCACTCCCCGGCGAAGGGCGAGTACGACTTCACCGGTATCCGCGACGTCGACAAGCTCCTCGACATGGCCGAGGAGGCCGGGCTCTATGTCATCGCCCGCCCGGGCCCGTACATCAACGCCGAGACGGACGGCGGAGGCTTCCCCGGCTGGCTGACGACGCAGAAGGGACAGGCCCGCTCCACCGATCCCGAGTACCTCGACGCCGCCCGCGAGTGGCTCAGGGAGATCGACAAGATCCTCGCCCGCCGCCAGGTCACCGACGGCACCGGACCGGTCCTGCTCTACCAGGTCGAGAACGAGCTGTACGACCCGGAAGGCCGCGACTACATCGTCGAACTCTCCAAACAGGTACGGGCCGACGGCATCACGGTGCCCCTCGTCGGCAACGAGCCGATGCCCCAGTACGCGGGCGGCGAGGGCCTGGACTTCGTCGGCGAGCTGGACCAGTACAACTCCTTCTGCAAGGGCGAATGGTGGCTGCCCACCCTCAAGCGGCAGCAGGACGACGCCCCGCTGTCGATCTTCGAGGCGGGCACCGGCTGGTTCCAGACCTGGGGCGACACCGGCTACGAGAAGTGCCGGGAGAAGATGGGCCCCGCCTACCAGAAGATCGTCAACAAGCACGAGGTCATGCAGGGCACGACGATCGAGAACCTCTACATGACCTACGGCGGCACCAACTGGGGCTGGCTCGCCGACCCGCGCCAGGTCTACACCTCGTACGACTACGGCGCGCCGATCAGCGAGCCGCGCCAGACCGGCGCCGACTACGACGAGATGAAGCGGCAGGGCCTCTTCTACACCACCACAGGACCGCTCACCGCGACCGATCCGGCCGACGCTCCCGCCTCGTCCAACGACGCCGTGCACATCGAGGCCCGCGCCAACCCGGACACCGACACCCGGTTCCTCTACCTCCGGCACGGCGACCCGATGGCCGACGCCGACGCCACCACCACCTTCGACTGGAAGACCCCGGACGGCACTTATCCGGTCACCGCACGGCTGGGCGGCAAGACCGGCAAGATCCTCGTCGCCGGCTACGACCTCGGTGGCGGCCAGCGCCTCGTCTACTCCACCAGCGAACTGCTGACCAGCACACAGACCCGGACCGGTGATCGCACACAAGCCGTCCTCTACGGCGGCGAAGGCGACCCGGGACAGACCGTGCTCCGCTACTCCGCCGAGCCCAAGGTCACCGTGCTCGACGGCAAGGCGGACGCCACCTGGGACGCCGAACGCGGCGACCTGAAGCTGGACTACATCCACTCCGGCCTCACCCGGGTCCTCGTCCAGGGCGGCGGCCGTCCCGATCTGCTGCTGCTCATCGGCACCGACGACGAGGCCGCCGGCTTCTGGCGACAGGACACGGCGGCCGGTCCGGTCCTGGAACGCGGTACCGAGCTGGTCCGCACGGCGTCCGTCACCGGCCGGACGCTCGCGCTCACCGGAGACGCGAAGAAGGCGGGCCCTCTGGAGGTCTTCGCCCCGCCCGGCGTACGGACCGTCACCTGGAACGGCGTACCCCTGAGCGTGAAACCGACCTCCTCGGGCAGCCTGCTGGGCACAGTGCCCGGCCCGAAGGACGTCACGCTGCCCGAACTGACCGGCTGGAAGACGTCCGCCGAAACTCCAGAAGCCGCCCCGGACTTCGACGACTCGTCCTGGACGTACGCCGACAAACTGACCACCGACAACCCGACCGAGCCCGGGACTCTGCCGGTGCTCTACCAGGACGAGTACGGCTACCACTACGGCTACGTCTGGTACCGGGGCCGCTTCAAGGCCACCGGCACCGAGAAGTCCCTCTCCCTGACCGCCTACGCCACCAACCCGGACACCGGCTCGGCCGCGGTGGGCGCGTACTCGGTGTGGATCAACGGGAAGTTCGCCGGGACGAGTCAGACCGGCCGCAAGACCTTCCCCATCGCCGACGGGCTGCTGGACAAGGGCAAGGAGAACGTGATCTCCGTCCTGGTCGGCACCATGGGTCACAACGAGGACTTCACCTGGAACAGCGACGACCACAAGCAGCCGCGCGGCCTGACCACGGCGTATCTCGCCGGCTCCGACGCGCAGATCACCTGGCGCATCCAGGGCGCCCGGGGCGGTGAGCAGCCCGTCGACACCGTACGCGGGCACATGAACAACGGCGGTCTGTACGGGGAGCGTTCGGGCTGGACACTGCCCGGCTATCCGGACGGTTCCTGGGACGACGCCACGCTGCCGGCCAGTGACACCACTCCCGGGATCGCCTGGTACCGAACCACCTTCAACCCCCGCCTGCCCCAGGGCCAGGACGTCTCGGTCGGCGTCACGATCACCGACGACCCCGACCGCGACTACCGCGCCCTCATCTACGTCAACGGCTGGCTGCTGGGCCACTACGTCAACGACACCGGTCCGCAGCACACCTTCCCTATCCCGGGCGGCATCCTGCGCGCCGACGGCAAGAACACCGTCGCCATCGCCTCGTGGAGCGAGGACGCGAAGAGCGGCGGCCTCGGAAAGGTGGGTCTCACCACACTCGGCAATGCCGCCTCCTCGCTGCGGGTCGCCGATGTCACCGCCCCGGCCTACGACGCCGCCACGTACGCCGACCCGGCGACCCCGGCACGGGTGACCGTCGACGCCCCCGACTCCGTCGAGCCGGGCGACAGCTACCAGGTCACGGCGACGGCCGCCGTACCGGACGACGGCAAGACGCTCAGCGACCTCACCCTGACCCCGAACCTGCCCGACGGCTGGACCGCGACCCCGGCCGACCCGGTCCGGCTCGGCACTCTCGAGCCGGGTGCCTCGGCAAAGGCGCGGTGGACCGTCACCGTGCCCGCCGACCAGCAGACCGGCACCGTCGCGATCCTCGGCACCACCGCCGACTTCACCCGGGACGGCAAGCCCGGTTCGGTGACCGGGGAACAGGTGGTGGCGGCGCAGCCACCGCCGCTCACGGCCGGCGAACACTACGTCAGCGATCTGCCGTTCCAGTCCAGCAGCAACGGCTGGGGGCCGGTCGAACGCGACCAGTCCGTCGGCGAGAACGCCGAGGGCGACGGACTGCCGCTCACCCTCCACGACACCGTCTACGACAAGGGCCTCGGCACCCACGCCGCCAGCAGCGTCCAGGTGTGGCTCGGCGGCACCTGCACCACCTTCCATGCGGCGCTCGGCCTCGACCAGGAGACCTACGGCAGGTCCGACGGCCCGGCCACCGTCACCTACACCGTCCTCGCCGACGGAACGCCCGTCTACGAGAGCGGCACCGTCGACCGGGACACCGCGACGAAGGAGATCGACGTCGATGTGGCAGGCGCGCGCCGACTCGAACTCCTCGTCTCGGACGCCGGGGACGGCAACGCCCTCGACCACGCCGACTGGGCCGACGCCAAGCTGACCTGCGGCGGCGGTGCCTGATGCCCGCCATCGGGAAGCGGGCTGTCCGCTCCGGCTCGGCGGCGCTGCTGCTGGCCGCCCCGCTGCTCGGCACGGCCCCAGCAGCCGCCGACTCCGGGCCGATCACCTTCACGACACCCGCCTACGAACTGCGCGTCGCCACAGACCGGTTGGCCCTCACCACGGCACGGGCGGGCCGGACCGTCCTGGCCACCGCGCCCGCGGCCTTCCGGTTCCGGATCGGCGCCGACTGGCACCTCGTCCGGGAGGTCACCGGCAGCACCCGTGACGGCAACACCTTGCGCGTCACCGCCGCCACCGACCTGCCGGGCGTCACCGTCGATCTGCGGATCACCCTGCGCTCCGACCGGTACGACATGAACTGGTCCCTGTCGGGCGCCCGCGCCGACGCGCTCAGCACGGCGTACGACCTGAGCAGCGCCGGGCACTGGTACGGCCACGGCGAGAACAGCGACCAGACGGTCCAGCCATGGCCGCTGGACTCGGGGCAGTTGGTGGACACCGGGTTCAGCCCGGCCTCGTACCAGGTGGTCTCCCCCTTCTGGTACACCTCCAGCGCCACCGGGCTGCGGGTGGACACGAACGACCCGATGGACGTGCGGATCAACTCCGGCGGCAACGGGCTCGGCGAGTTCACCGTCTCCGGCGAACGACCCGCCGCCTCCACGGTGTTCGTCGAGGACACCCCCGCCGAGGTGTACCGCGACCACATCGCCCTGGTCGGCAAGCCCGAGCGCTCCGACGCCGCCTACGAGCAGTACGCCACCCCGCTCTGGAACTCCTGGGCCCAGCTCTACGGCGAGCAGACCCAGGAGAACGTCCTCGCCTGGGCCCGAGCGCTGGCCGGCGCCGGGCTCGGAGGGCACGCGGTCCAGATCGAGGAGAGCGTGATCGCCGCCGACTTCGGCGAACGTTTCCCCGATCTGCCCGCCCTCTCCCGGGAGTTGGGCCGCATCGGCTTCGACCTCGGCATGTGGACCGGCCTGTACATCCCCGAGACCGCCGCCAACTTCTCGGAAGCCGTCGACAACGGGTACCTGCTGAAGGACCCGTCCGACCCGGCCAAACCCTGCCTGTTCACCTGGTGGAACGGTCGGCAGACCGGGCTGATCGACCTGGCGAACCCGGCTGCGCGCCAGTGGTACACCGACGATCTCAAGGCCCAGACAAGCGAGTCGGGGGTCGCCGGGTTCAAGTTCGACACCGCCTTCTTCGACGACCGGTGCGCCCCCTATCCCGGGGCCACCCGCACCGACTACGTGCAGTACGGCACCGAGCTGGCCGACGAGTTCGATCAGCAGGGAGCGGGGCTGCGGGTCGCGTGGAACGCCGCGCAGGACAAGGGCTTCGCCACCCGCACGGCCGACAAGCCGACCACCTTCGCGGGGCTGCGCGCCGCGGTCTCGGCCAACCTGGCGGTCTCGACGATCGGTTACCCCTTCGTCGAGACCGACATGATCGGCGGCTCGCTCAGCTATCCGCCGCCCACCAAGCAGGTCCTGGCCCGCTGGGCACAGGCGGCGTCCCTGATGCCGCTGATGTACGCCTCGACCTCACCCACCGGTGTACGGGACGCGACGACCGGCGAGTGGGTCGGCTACGACGAGGAGACGGTCGGCCTCTACCGGTCGGCCATCGCGACCCACGAGCGACTGGCCCCGTACATCTGGGATCAAGTGCAGCAGACGCTGAAGACCGGTGATCCGATCATGAGGCCGCTGTTTTTCGACTTCCCGAAGGACGAAGGGAGTTACCCGGTCACCGACGAGTGGATGCTCGGCCCGGCCGTGCTCGCCGCGCCCAAGCTCGACGCAGGCACCACCCGGGACGTCTTCCTGCCGACCGGAACGTGGCGCGACGTCACCGACGGCAAGGTCGTACGCGGCCCCGTGACGCTCAAGGGATACCCGGCCCCGCTCGGGGTGACCCCGGCATTCGTGAACCTCAAGGCCAAGGGCGCCACCAAGGCGTACCAGGCGCTCGCGCACCCCGGCGCGGAACGGTAGGGGCGGCACATGCACGTGATACGCGGCAGGCTCGCGGCTTTGCTCCTGGCGGTCGCGGCCGTCGTGGCGGGGACGACGGCACCCGCCGAGGCCGGTGGTCAGCAGGACGACCGGCACGCCTGGACGGGGACCTGGGCGACGGCGGCCAGCGAGCACTACGAGGTCTCGGGGATGTCCGAGGTGACGGTACGGATGCCGGTGCACACCAGCCTCGGCGGCTCATCCGTACGCATCCGGCTGACCAACGCCTACGCCACCGACCCGGTGACCATCGGCCACGCGACCGTGGGCCTGCGCGACGGGGGTTCCGCCGTGGCCCGCCCGTACGACCTGCGGTTCGGCGGGAAGCGCGCGGTCACGATCCCGGCGGGCGGCGAGGCGGTCAGCGATCCGGTCGGCCTCGCCGTGCCGGCCCTGGCCGACCTCGTGGTCAGTCTCCATCTGCCCGGCCAGGTCACGCACATCACCGACCACTGGTGGGCACAGCAGACCGTGTACTGGACGGATTACGGTGCGGGCGACCACGCCGCCGACACCGCCGGTGACGCCTTCACCTGGACCACCACCAGCTGGCCTTTCCTCAGCGGCGTCGACGTGACCGCGCCGAGAACCGGCTCGGTGGTGGCGCTCGGCGACTCGATCACCGACGGGTCCTACTCGACGGCCGACACCAACCGGCGCTGGCCCGACCTGCTCTCCGCACGGCTGAACGCCTGCATGCCCGGCGCCGGGGTGCTCAACGCGGGCATCACCAGCAACCGGATCACCGCCGGGACCCCGACGAACCCCTCGGCCCTGGACCGGCTGGAGCGCGATGTGCTCTCCCAGCCGGGAGCGCGGACCTTGATCCTCTTCGAGGGCATCAACGATCTCGCCGGGGCGAGCGCCGAGCAGATCATCGCCGGGATGACGGAGATCGCCGACCGGGCGCACCGACGCGGGATGCGGGTCGTCGGCGCCACGATCACCCCGTACAAGGACTTCACCTGGGGCGGTTGGACCGAGGCGACGGAGGCGCGGCGACAGCAGGTCAACGCGTTCGTCCGGGACTCCGGCGGGGTCTTCGACGACTACGCCGACTTCGACCGGGCCGTACGGGACCCGGCGGATCCGCGTCTGCTGGGCGCCGCGTACGACTCCGGTGACCATCTGCATCCCAATGACGCCGGGATGAAGGCCTTCGCCGACTCCATCGACCTGACGTCGCTCGGCCTCGGCCGCGGCTGTTCCTGAGGAGGAACTGTGTCCAGACGCCTTGAACACCTGCGTGGACATCGAAGATTCGCGGCCCTGGCCACAGCCTTGGCGGCCACCTTGGCAGCCCTGCTTCCGGGGGTGCCGGCCGCGGCCGAGACCCAACAGCGGGAGTGGACGGGGACTTGGGCGACCGCGCAGCACGCCTCGTACGACCCGGGCACCTCGGAGGTGACGGTACGGATTCCGGTGCGGGTGAGCGCGGGCGGGTCGAGCGTACGCATCCGCCTGACCAACGACTTCACCACCGAGCCGGTGACGATCGGCAACGCGACCGTCGGACTTCGTGCTGCCGGTTCCGCCGTCACGAAGCCGCAGAAGCTGCGGTTCGGCGGGAAGAGCGAGGTGACGATCGCGGCCGGCGAGCAGGGAGCCAGCGATCAGGTCCAACTCACCGTGCCCGCCCGCAGCGACCTGGTCGTCAGCCTGTACTTCCCCGGCCGGCTCACCCACATCAGCCAGCACTGGATGGGCCTCCAGACGGTCTACTGGACGCCCGACGGCGGCGGCGACCACGCCGCGGACGCCGGCGGGGACGCCTTCACCAAGACCGATTCCACCTTCCCGTTCCTGACCGGCGTCGACGTACAGGGCGGTGACACGGCGGGCGCCGTGGTGGCGCTCGGCGACTCCATCACCGACGGCGCGGCCTCCACCTCGAACGCCAACCGGCGCTGGCCCGACTATCTGGCGGGCCGGCTGTCGGCCTGCTCGTCCACCGCCGGAGTTCTGAACGAGGGCATCAGCGGCAACCGGATCACGGCCGGCGTCGACGGCAACCCGTCGGCGCTGGACCGGCTGGAGCGCGATGTGCTGTCACAGCCGGGTGCCCGGACGGTGGTCCTGTTCGAGGGCGTCAACGACCTCAGCTGGGGCGGCGCCACCGGCGATCAGGTGATCGACGGCATGAAGGAGATCGCCCGGCGCGTGCACGCCCGCGGGCTGCGGCTGATCGGCGCGACGGTCGTGCCGTATCGCGGCTGGGGCGACTGGTGGACCGAGGCGAAGGAGGCCGACCGGCAGCAGGTCAACACCTTCGTACGCGATGGCGGCGTCTTCGACGGCTACGCCGACTTCGACAAGGCCGTAAGGGACCCGGACGACCCCACCCGCTACGCCGCCGCGTTCGACTCCGGTGACCATCTGCACCCCAACGACACCGGGATGAAGGCGTTCGCCGACGCGATCGACCTCACCACTCTCGGGGCGGCCCGCGACTGCCCCTCGGCCCGCGTCCGGCTCACCCCGTACCGGCCGACCCTGCAAGCCGGCGGCGACGGCACGAAGATCACGTCGACCGTCACCAACACCGGTCCCACGGCGGTCACCCAGGTCAGCACGCGCCTCGACCTCCCCGACGGCTGGTCCGCCGAACCGGCCGGCAGCGCGCGGATACGCTCCCTCGCCCCGGGCGACAGCGCCACCATCACCTGGACGGTGACCCCCGCGGCCGACGCGGTCTGGGGGACCCACGAGATCGGCGTACGCACCTCCTTCCTCCAGGACGGCCGGACCCGCCACGACTCCGACAGCGTGGACGCCACGGTGACCCCCGCTCCGTCCGCCGTCCAGCCCCCGTATCTGACGACCGCCACCACCACCGAAGAGCCCCAATACGCCCAGAACAGCGGCCAGTTCGCCATCTGGGCGGGCGGCCAGGACCTGTCCGGCTGGAAGGACGAGAAGGCGGCGGTCTACCTCGCCGACGCCGCGCCGCCGTCCGGCACGGTGACCGCCCGGGTCGTCGGTCAGACCGGCAGTGGCCCGTCCGCGAAGGCGGGGATCGCCGTCGCCAACGACCTCACCGCGCCGGAGGCGGGCGGCTACGCGGTGCTCACCATGTCCGCGCAGTTCGGCCTGGAGTTTCTGACCGACAGCGACGGCGACGGGAAGCTCGACACCTGGGCCGGCGGCGGCAGTTCGTACCACCCCGCCTGGCTGAAGCTCGTCCGCGACGGCACCGCCTACACCGCGTACGCCAGTTCCGACGGCACCGCCTGGCAGCAGGTCGCCACCGCCACCGTGCCGTCCGCGAGCGGCACCGGCGACGCCGGAATGGTCGCGAGCGCCGTCAACCTCAACTACCCCGACCAGATCACGACAGCACTCTTCGACTCCTTCTCCACGCACGAGTGAAAGGCACATTCATGGCAGTCGACCGCAGACACTTCATGACCACCGCGGCCGCCCTCGGCGGCGCGGTGCTGCTCGCCCCGCCCGGCACCGCCCAGGCGCTCGCGCGGGGCGCTGCGTCCGGCGCCCCGGGCATCCCCGACTACCAGCCCACCAAGGCCTCCCTCGACACCCACCCGGTGCCGCGCTGGTACAAGGACGCCAAGTTCGGCATTTTCGTCCACTGGGGCATCTACTCGGTGATCGGCGGCGCGACGCCGAGGAGCGCCTCCGAGTGGTACCTGTGGTACCAGAGCACCAAGGACTCCGCCGAGTGGAAGTACCACCGCGACACCTACGGCGAGGACGTCACCTACGACGACCTCATCCCGCAGTTCAAGGCCGAGAAGTACGATCCCGACGCCTGGGTGAAGCTGTTCGAGCAGGCGGGCGCCGAGTACTTCGCGCTGACCAGCAAGCATCACGACGGATTCGCCCTCTACCCCAGCCAGGTGACGGACCGTCACTCCGTGGCGTACGGCCCGAAGCGCGACCTCGTCGGTGAGCTGATGACCGCGGCCCGCAAGCGCGGCACCGTGCGCCCGGGCCTGTACTACTCGCTCGGCGAGTACTTCAACCCGGCGATCGGCCGGCCGATGCGCAACTTCTACACCGACCAGGAAATCCCGATGACCGGCTACAAGCCGGTCGATGACTACATAGGCGACTACGAGCTCAAGCAGCTCTACGAGATCATCGACCGCTACGACCCCGAGCTGCTGTGGGCGGACGGACAGTGGTTTAGGCCCACCGGCGAACCGCCGTGGCGCAGCGAAGAACCCATGGCCCACTACTACAACCAGGCCAAGAACCGTAAGTACCCCAAGGGCGTGGTGATCAACGACCGGTTCGACACCCACTTCGACTTCGCGACGTACGAGCAGCGCACCAACCCCACGATGGATCCGCAGAAGTGGGAGTGCTGCATGACCATGGGCTACTCCTGGGGCTACAACAAGCACGAGCCGGACGAGGACTACAAGACCTCCAAGTTCCTGATCCAGCTGCTCGCCGACGTGGTCAGCAAGAACGGCAACCTGCTGCTCAACATCGGCCCCAAGCCGGACGGCACGATCCCCGAGATCATGCAGGAGCGGCTGCGGGACATCGGCGCCTGGCTGAAGGTCAACGGCCCGGCGGTCTACGGGTCGACGCCCTGGGTGCGGGCGGAGGAGGAGGGCAGCTCGCTCGGCATCCGCTACACCGTCTCCCCGGGCAAGTTCAACATCATCGTGCTGGGCGCGCCCAGCGGCACCCTCTCGGTGCCCGGCGACATCCCCATCAGCGCCACGTCCCGGATCCAGCTGCTCGGCACGAGCGGCAGCCTGAGGTGGACCCGCGGTGACGGAAAGATCAACATCGCCGTCCCGTCCTCCCTGCCCAGCGATATCGCCAACGTCTTCACCGTCGACTGGGCCCGGTGACCGGCATGGGAATCTCTGACGGCACCCAGTTCGACACCCTGGGGCCCACGCTCACCGTCACCACGCAGCCCGCCGAGCCGGCCGGCGGTGACACGGTCACCGCCACCGCGGTCCTCACCAACGACTGCCCCTTCCCGCTCCGCAACGCCGTCCTCCACCTGATCGACCCCGGCGCCACCACGGCGGCGAAGACGATCCCGCTCGGCGACCTGGGGCGCGGCGCGAAGACGACCAGGCGCTGGGAGACGGCGATGCCGGCCGACGTGGCCGGGAACGTGTCGTTCACCGCGCACGTGGTCTTCGACGTCGACGGGCGCAGCAGCGACTGCGCGCGGTCCGCGAAGACGGTCACGGTGCCCTACGTGCCCAATGAGGTGCGGGACCCGTACCGGACGTTCGCCACCACCGACGACGCCGAGTTCGGCCAGTACGGCAGCCAGTTGGTGATCTGGGCGGGCGGCCGCGACTTCTCCGGCGGCACCGACGAGAAGGGGGGCATCCTCCTTCCCGGCTCCGCCGCCGAGTCGAGCGTGGTGCAGGTCAAGACGGTCAGCCTCACCGGCAGCGACAACCCCACCGCCAAGTACGGCATCGCCGTCGCCAATGACCTCACCGCCCCCCAGAAGGGCGGCTACGCCGTCCTCACCATGTCGAAGTCGTTCGGCCTGGAGTTCATGACCGACAGCGACGGCGACGGACGGCTCGACACCTGGGCCGGAGGCGGCGGTTCCACCCACCCCGCCTGGCTGCGCCTGGTCCGCGACGGCACCACGTACACCGCGTACTCCAGCGTCAACAACGGCCTTTCCTGGACCGAGATCGCGAGCGCGAACGTCCCCTCCGCGAGCGGCGCCCTGGACGCCGGCGTCGTGGCGAGCGCCGTGAACCTCAACTACCCCGGCACCATCGTGCAGGCCGTGTTCGACCACTTCAGCGCGGGAGAGTCATGAACGCCTACCGTCCCGAACAGGACTTCCTCCCGCCGCCCGTCTCCCTCACCGTCACCCCGGCCACCCCCGGGCCGGGCCAGGACGTGACCCTGACCGCCACCCTCGAGAACACCACCGGCATCACCTTGCGCGGCACCGTTCTCTACCTCGCCGTGGGCGACATCGCGGAGTCCGGCGACCTGGGCGGCATCACGCCCGGACGGTCGGTCACCCGCAGCTGGCGGACCAGGCTCCCCGACGACGCCGAGGGAGTGGTCCCCTGCATCGCGCACGCGCTCTTCGACGTGCACGAGGACGGATCCGACTGCACCCGCACGACCTCGACGCTGAAACTGCCGTACAGGTCGCTGGCCGGTGCCTTCGACAACGCCGGCATCTCCGCCGACGACGCCACCACCACCGCCGACATCGACGGCTCGCGATCCAGCCTGTCCGCCCAGGCGCTGGCCTCGGTCGGACTGACTCCCGGAGCCTCGGTCACCTACGGCGGGACGACCTTCACCTGGCCGGACACCGAGCCCGGGGCCAAGGACAACGTGGTGTCCTCCGGGCAGACCGTACGGCTGTCCGGCACCGGCTCGCGGCTGGCCTTCCTCGGGACCTCCACCTGGGGCGACGGCAAGGGGCCCGGGAAGGTCGTGTACGCGGACGGCACCGAGCAGGCCTTCTCAGTCGAGGTCCCCGACTGGTACTGGGCGAACCCCGCGGCCGCGGTGGTACTGCCGTACCGCAACACCCCCTCGGGCCAGGACGACAACCCGGTCAGCCTCTACACCTTCGGCGTCGAGCTGGAGGACAAGGAACTGCACTCCGTCGTGCTGCCGAAGGTCAGCGACGGCCTGCCGAGCGGTGGCCCCGCTCTGCACATCTTCGCGATGACCGTCGCCTGATCCGAAAAGCTTTGGAAGGACGTTCATGACAGGCAATCAACCCCTCAGCCGCAGAAGCCTGCTGACCGGGGCGGCCGCGTTCGGCTCAGTGATGCTACTGACACCGCCGCCAGGTGCTCACGCCGCACCAGCGGCCGCGAACCCGTTCGACACGACCCCCGCATCGGTCGCGCTGCGACGGCTGCTGCCCGACCACCACCGGCAGGTGACGCTGCGCACGCTGGACGCCGCAAGCGCCGACCGGTTCGAGGTCACCGGCCGGGCCGGGGCGATCACCGTGGCCGGCACCAGCCCGGCGGTGCTGCTCACCGGCCTCAACACCTATCTCGCGCGGGCGGCGAAGGCCGACATCTCCTGGAACGGCGAACAGCTGAACCTCCCCAGGCTGCTGCCCGCCCCCGGCGGGGAGATCGCCGGATCGGCGAACGTGCCGCACCGGTTCGCCCTCAACGACACCAACGACGGCTACACCGGCCCCTACCGGAACTGGGACGCCTGGGAGCGCGAGCTGGACGTGCTCGCGCTGCACGGCGTCAACAGGGTGCTGGTCTACACCGGCGGCGACGCCGTCTACTACGACACCTTCCGGCAGTTCGGCTACTCCGACGCCGAGATGCGGGCGTGGATTCCGGCACCGGCCCATCAGCCGTGGTGGCTGCTGCAGAACATGTCGGGGTTCGGCGGTCCGGTGTCCCGGCAGCTCATCGAGCGCCGGGCCGACCTGGCGCGGAAGATCGCCGACCGGGTGCGGGACCTGGGCATGACCCCGGTCCTGCCCGGCTACTTCGGTACGGTGCCGGACGACTTCGTCGCGAAGCACGGCGGGGACGCGGCCGTGGTGCCCCAGGGCGACTGGGGAGCCTTCAAGCGACCCGACTGGCTCGACCCGCGCACCACGGCCTTCGACGAGGTGGCCGCCGCCTTCTACCGGGCCCAGGCGGAGCGGTTCGGCGACAGCACGATGTACAAGATGGACCTGCTGCACGAGGGCGGCAACCCCGGTGACGTCCCCGTGGGCGAGGCCGCGGCAGCCGTCGAAGGGGCGCTCCAGAAAGCCCACCCGGGCGCGATCTGGGCCATCCTGGGCTGGCAGTCCAACCCGTCCACGGCGCTGCTCGACGGGGTCGACAAGTCCCGGATGCTGATCGTGGACGGCCTGTCCGACCGCTACACCACCGTCACCGACCGGGAGAGCGACTGGGGCGGCACCCCGTACGCCTTCGGCAGCATCTGGAACTTCGGCGGCCACACCCCGATGGGCGCCAACGCCCCGGACTGGGTGGAGCAGTACCCCAAGTGGCGTGACAAGGAAGGCAGCGCGCTCGCCGGGATCGCGGCGATGCCGGAGGCCGCCGACAACAACGCGCCCGCGCTCGCCCTCCTCACCGACCTGGCGTGGACACCCGGCACCATCGACCTCGACGACTGGTTCGCCGCGTACGCCGTGTCCCGATACGGCGGCGAGGACCCGCACGCCATCGCCGCCTGGAAGACGATCCGCGACACCGCGTACAACATGACCCGCAAGGACGCGTGGAGCGAGGCGCCCGACGGGCTGTTCGGCGCCCGGCCGAGCCTGGGCGCCAACAAGGCCGCCGCGTGGGGCCCGGAGGCCGACCGCTACGACACCACGGCCTTCGACACGGCCCTGACCGAGCTGCTCCAGGTCGCGCCGCGGCTGCGCGACAGCTCCGCCTACGCCTACGACCTCGCCGACGTGACCCGTCAGGTGCTGTCCAACCGCAGCCGCGTGCTGCTGCCCCGGATCAAGTCGGCGTACGAGGCCGGGGACCGCGCCGGCTTCGACCGGCTCACCAAGACCTGGCTCAGCTGGATGAAACTGATGGACAAGGTGCTGGCCACGTCCGGGCAGCACCTGCTCGGACGATGGCTCGCGGACGCCCGGTCCTGGGGCGTCACCACGGCCGAGAAGGACCAACTGGAGTACGACGCACGGTCGATCATCACCACCTGGGGCGGGCGGGAGAGCAGCGACGAAGGGCTGCACGACTACGCGAACCGGGAATGGGCGGGACTGGTCGGCGGCCTGTACTACACGCGCTGGAAGACGTACTTCGGCGAGTTGTCCGCGGCGCTCGCGGCCGGCCGGGAGCCGGCCGGGATCGACTGGTTCGCGCTGGAGGACCGCTGGGCGCACCAGCACGACAGCTATCCGGTGAATACGTCGGGTGACGTCTACAAGCTGGCCCGGCAGGTGCGGGACACCCTGGCCGCCGATGCGGACCAGGTGGCGCTGACCGGGGCGGCCGACCGGGGCGCGGTGGCGGAGGGCCGCCCGGTCACGGTCACCGTGTCGTTCACCAACCGCAACGGTTTCGGGCCGGCGACGGATGTGACGCTGTCCGTCGACGCACCGGAGGGGATGACCGCCGAACCGGCCGGTCCGACCACCGCGGCCTCGGTCGCCCCGGGCGACACCTTCTCGGCGACCTTCACGGTCACCCTCACTCAGGCCACCGGCGCGCTGATCTCCCGGGTACCGGTGGGCGCGTCCTACCGGACCGGCGGCACACGCGGCTCGGCCTCGGCGGCGATCCGGCTGATGGCGGGCAGCGGAGTCCAAGCGCCTTACCGAACCGCCTCCTTCAACGACGCGCTCTTCGGTCAGTCCGGGGACGCGCTCGCCATCGAGGGCGCGGGCGCCGACCTCTGGGGCACCACCAACGAGTTCGGCACGGTCTACCGGGCCGCCGCCTTCGGGTCCTCCTCGACCGCCACGGTCCAGGTCACCTCGCAGGACACCACCGGCGGCTGGGCCCGCGCCGGACTGATCGTCCGCGACGACCTGTCCCAGAACGGCTCGGCCGGCTACGTCAATCTGGCGGTGACCCCGTCCAACGGCTGCGCGCTGTCCTGGGACTCCGACGGCAACGGCCAGTTCGACGCCATCCAACTGGCCGGTTCCCTGACCGCCCCGGTGTACCTGCGGCTGACGCGCTCCGGCGACACCTACACCGGGGAGTGCAGCCCTGACGGCGTCTCCTGGACCAAGGTCGGCACCGCCACACCGGGCCCAGTTGCCGACACCCAGGACATCGGCGTCTTCATGACGGCGGCCAACGGCTGGACCGGCACCCGCGGGATCGCCGGCTTCGAGGACTTCTCCATCACACAAAGTTGATGCATCAACGATATGTCGCTAGTCTTACGGCCTGGTCGATCGAGCCTCCCGTCCAAAAGGACGGGGGCAGGTCCAAGAGGAGGACGTATGGCGGTCGAAGTGAGCGACCTGCCCGAGGCGAAGCGGTACGAGGCCCGGGTTGACGGAGAGCTCAAGGTCGCGGGCGTCGCGGAGTACATCCGTACGACGGAACTCGTCGCGTTCCTACACACCGAGGTCGCACCGGAGTACGAGGGCAAGGGAGTCGGGTCCGCGCTGGTCCGCACCGCCCTTGACGACGCACGCGCCTCGGGACTGCGGGTACTGGCCACCTGCCCCTTCTTCGCGGGCTGGATCGCTCGTCATCCCGAGTACCAGGACCTGCTGTACCAGTCCCGCAGCAAGGTCAGTGACTAGCGCAGCCGCACACCAGGGCTCCCCGTCATCATGCCTCTCTTGATACGGGGAGTGGCTGCCGTTCCCGACAGCCGGCCGCTCAGCTCGGTCAGGCCGGCTCTGCGGCCGGCGCCGGATCAGCGGTCCGCGCGCCGGCGACAGCCCGTCCGCGCGCCGAATCCGGGAAGCGGTCGATCATCGCGCGCAGTTCCCCGGCGTCGACGTTGGCGCCGAAGGGCTCGGTGCCCGGTTCGAGCCGCACTCCCGCGGCAAGCGATCCCGCGATGACGGGGTCGAAACCGAGGCCGTCGACGAGGCGCGCGACGAGAGCGCGGTCGTCAGGATCGTCACCGGCGAGTGCGATCGCCTTGCGTCCAGGTGTTCCGGCGGGCCGGGCCCCGTCCTCCAGGTCGTGGTAACCCATGTGGTTGAAGGCCTTGACCACGCGAGAGCCGGACAGGAACTCCTGCACGATCTCGCTCGACGAGGTGCGCGGGTCGGTGAGGTCCTCGCGGACGCCGTCGATCTCCCACCAGTAGTTCATCGCGTCGATGACGAGTTTGCCCCGCAGCTCTTCGGCCGGAACGGTGCGGTACTTGCCGAGGGGGACGGCCAGGACGGCGACGTCCGCCCGCGCGGCGGCCTGCGCCGCGGTGACCGGGACCGCGCCGGGGGTGAGGACGTCGATGGTGAGGGCGATCTTGGCGGGGTCGCCGGATCCCGCGATGAGTACGCGGTAGCCGGCTGCCATGGCCAGTCGTGCGAGCACGGTGCCGACCTTTCCCGCGCCCAGGATGCCGACGGTGCCCACGGCTGTGGTGTTCATGTCTTCTCCGTTCACGGCGTCAGCCGGCGAGGAGGTCGCGGACCATCGGGATCACCTTCGTGCCGTACAGCTCGACGGCACGCAGGCGGGCGCTGATCGGCTGGGCTCCGGCGGTGTAGATGAGGTCGAACCGGCCGACCTCGAGTGCCTTGACGGCGCGGGCGATCTTGCGGGCGACCGTCTCGGGCGAGCCGATGTAGAGGGAGCCGCGGGCGATCTCGCTCTCGTACTCCTCCCGGCGGACCGGCGGCCAGCCGCGCAGTGCGCCGATGCGGTCACGGATGACCTTGTAGTGCGGCCAGTGCAGCTCCCGCGCCTCGTCGTCCGTGTCGGCGATGAAGCCCGGTGAGTGCATGCCGACCGGGTGGGCGGTCGTGCCGAACTTGTCGGTGGCGCGCTGGTAGAGGTCGACGTAGGGCGCGAAGCGCTCCGGGCTGCCGCCGATGATGGCGATCATGAGCGGGAAGCCGTACTGCGCGGTGCGGATGACCGACTGGGGTGAACCGCCGACACCGACCCAGGTGGTCAGCTGCCCGGACTCGGTCTTGGGGAAGACGTCGGCGTTGTCGAGCGGAGCGCGCTTGGTGCCGCTCCAGGTGACGGGCTTCTCCTCCAGCAGCTTGGCGAAGAGCTCGATCTTCTCCTCGAACAGCACGTCGTAGTCGCTCAGGTCGTATCCGAAGAGGGGGAACGACTCGGTGAAGGAACCGCGCCCGAGGATGACCTCCGCCCGGCCGTTCGAGAGTGCGTCCACCGTCGAGAACCGCTGGAACACGCGGACGGGATCGTCGGAGCTGAGCACGGTCACGCCGGAGGAGAGACGGATGCGGCTGGTGCGGGTGGCGATTCCGGCGAGCACGGTCTCCGGAGACGAGATCGCGTACTCCGGACGGTGGTGCTCACCGAGGGCGATGACGTCGACCCCGGTCTCCTCCGCGAGAACGGCCTCATCGAGAACCTGCCGGATGGCCCGGGCGTCGGACACGGGGGTGCCGGAGTCGTCCTCCGGCACGTCGCCGAACGTGTCCAGGCCGAAGACGAGTTCAGACATGGAGGGCTCCTTCGTGAACGGCCGCTGTGTCCGTGGCCGACTGGTTGACGTGTCAATCAATACTCTCCTATGATTGATGTGTCAACTACAGGGATGGCGACACATGACAGAGCGACGCAAGCTGCTTCCCACCGCCGAGGAACTACGGATCTGGCGCGACTTCATCGAGACGACACAAGCGCTCCGTTCCGAACTCGCCTCGCGCCTGCAGAGGGAGTCGTCCTTGTCGACCGGCGACTACGCCGTGCTCCTCGCGCTGCGGGAAGCGGAGGGGCGCAGGCTGCGCCCCTCCGTACTGGCGGCCCGCATCGGCTGGCAGCGCAGCCGTCTCTCGCACCAGCTCGGGCGCATGGAGCGGCGAGGGCTGATCCGACGCGAAGACTGCCGCACGGACAGCCGGGGCGCTGAAGTGGTGCTCATGCCCGAGGGGGCGGAAGCGTTCCGGGACGCGTCCCTGCCTCATCTGCGTGCCGTCCGGGAACTGTTCGTCACCCCCCTCACGCCGGACCAACTCGCCGCGGCCGAACAGATCGCGGCGACGCTTCGTATCCGACTCGAGGCGCTGGGCGGCGATCGGTAGTTCGATGAGCTGTCAACCACGTCCTAGACTTCCCTCATGGACGAGACGGTGCGGTGGTTGACGCCGGAGGAGCAGCACGCGTGGCGGAGCTTCGTGCGGTTGCAGGAGCGGCTGGGGGGCCGGTTGTCGCGTTTGTTGCAGAGCGAGTCGAACATGTCGGTGGCGGACTTCGCGGTCCTGGTCAATCTGACGGACGTACCGGAGGGGCGGCAGCGGTTTCTGGAGCTTGGCCGGGTCTTGGAGTGGGAGAAGAGCCGGATGTCCCATCACATCGCCCGCATGGTGAAGCGCGGGCTGGTGGTGCGCGACGAGTGCGCCGAGGACGGGCGCGGCGCGTTCGTGGTGATCACGGAGGCGGGGCGGGCCGCGATCGAGGCCGCCGCCCCGCTTCATGTGGAGTCGGTGCGCGCCCTGTTCCTCGACCACGTCACGCCGGCGGAACTGCGGACGCTGGCCCGGATCTCCGAACGAGTGGTGGCGAAGCTGGATGAGGACGCGTCCTGATCCGGGGCACCGGGGTGCGGGGAGGTGATCCTGTGGAGCCTGGTCGGCGTGTGCCATTCGCCCGCACTCATGGCATGATAGTTGATGTGACAACAAGACGGTGTGGGAGGTGGTCTCGGTGAGCAACGTGGAAACCGAACCTGCGGAACTGAGGTGTGGCGCGCTGGTCGACAGCGCGGAACCCACCGAGGCGCCCGGGGTCGAGGTGCTGGCCGCCCGGGACGTGCCACTCGGCGGACCCCGCGCGATGCTCGTACGGCGCACGCTGCCCCAGCGGGCTCGGACCCTGATCGGGGCCTGGTGCTTCGCCGATCACTACGGCCCCGTCGACGTCACCACGACGCACGGCATGGACGTCGCTCCCCATCCGCACACCGGCCTTCAGACAGTGAGCTGGCTGTTCAGCGGGGAGGTCGAGCACCGCGACAGCCTGGGCACCCAGGCCCTCATCCGGCCCGGCGAGATGAACCTCATGACCGGCGGGTACGGCATCAGCCACTCGGAGGTCTCCACCCCGCGCACCACCGTTCTCCACGGCGTCCAGCTGTGGGTGGCGCTACCCGAGGAACACCGGAGTACCGAGCGCGACTTTCAGCACCACATCCCCGAACCCGTACGGGTCGACGGGGCCGAGATCAGGGTCTTCCTGGGCTCGCTCGCCGGAGCCGTCTCACCGGTGCGGACCTTCACGCCCCTGCTCGGGGCCGAGATCACCCTCGAACCCGGTGCGGCGATCAGTCTCGCCGTGGACCCCGCCTTCGAGCACGGTCTCCTCGTCGACAGCGGTGACGTCCGCCTGTCCGGCACGGTGCTGCGCCCGGCCGAACTGGGCTACGTGCCTCCAGGCGTCGGCGCCCTGACGCTGGTGAACGAGTCGGAGGGTCCGGCGCGGACCATCCTGCTGGGCGGCCCTCCGTTCGAGGAGGAGATCGTCATGTGGTGGAACTTCGTCGGACGCAGCCATGAGGACATCGTCCGGGCCCGAGCGGACTGGGAGACCTCCTCCGACCGCTTCGGCGACGTCGTGGAGTATCCGGGGGACCGCCTTCCCGCGCCGGCCCTGCCGAACGCCGTCATCCTGCCGCGCCGGAATCCCCCGCGTGGCTGACCTCCGTCCGAAAGCAGGGCACCCCATGAGCCAGTCTTCCGCCGCTGTGACCGTCGAGCGGGTGGATGCCGGTCACCGGTACGAGATCCTGGTCGACGGCCGGCGTGCCGGGCTGACCGCGTACCGCGATCGCGAAGAGCAGCGGGTCTTCTTCCATACGGAAGTCGACCAGGCCTTCGCCGGTCAGGGCCTGGCGGCACAGTTGGTCCAACAGGCACTTGCCGACGTGCGCCGGTCCGGGAAACGCATCGTGCCGGTCTGCCCCTACGTGGCCAAGTTCCTCAAGAAGCATGACGAGTTCGCCGACATCACCGACCTCGTGACGCCCGATGTACTGCGATGGCTGGAGACGGAACTGGGCTGACCGGGTGGGGCCGCGGCTCACCCCGGACGAACAGGCACTTCCTGCTTCCGCGCCACATAGACGGTGTTCGTCGCGATGCCGCCCTGGAGCGGGTTGTCGAAGTCGACCACGTGGGCTTGTGGCGCGGCGAAGACTTCCGCGAGTGTGGAGGTGAACTGCTCGTCCGGCGGGTCGTTGGACCACAGGGCGAAGACGCCGTCGGGGTGGAGGCGGTCGGCGAGGGCGCGGAGCCCCGGCGGCTGGTAGAGCGCGGCGTGGCGTGGATTCAGTACGTGGCGCGGCGAGTGGTCGATGTCCAGCAGGATGGCGTGGAAGCGGCGGCCGGGTGAGCGCGGATCGAGGCCGACGGGATCGCCGGCCGCTGCGAAGAAGTCGCCCTGGACCAGTCGGCAGCGGGGGTCCGATGCCAGGTGGGAGCCGAGCGGCACCAAGTGGCGCTCGTGCCATTCGATGACTTCGCCGAGCGCCTCGACCACGATCAGGGACCGGACACGGGGGTCGTCCAGGGCGGTCCGGGCGGTGTACCCGAGGCCGAGTCCGCCCACCGCTACGTCGAGATCGGCATCGGGCGACCGCGCCAGTCCGAGCCGGGCCAGTGCGACCTCTCCCGCGGTGAAGAGGCTGGACATCAGGAACTCGTCCCCGAGTTTCACCTCGTACACATCGGTCTCCGATCCCGGATACCGCCGACGCCGCAGAGAGATGTCCCCCAGAGGTGTCGGGCTCCAGGCGATCTCTTCGAAGCGCCTGCTCATCCACGCACCTTCTCTGGTCGGCGGGTCGGCGGGTCGGCGGGTCGGCGGGGCGGCGGGGTCCGGGCGGTCCGGCGGGCCGGTGGTGGTCCGGCGGTCGTCGGTCCGGGTCAGGCGTCGATGATGACCGGGATGATGAGGGGCTTGCGGCGGTAGGTGCGGAACGCCCAGGACGCCACCGCGCGGGCGATGAGCTGTTCGAGCTGGTGCGCGTCGCCGACACCCTCCTCGGCCGCGGTGGCCAACGTCTTCTCGATCACCGGGATGACCGGCTCGAAGGTGGTGTCGTCGTGGACGAATCCGCGGGCCAGGAAGTCCGGGGGCTCGGCGAGGGCGCCGGTGTCGGCGTCGACGAGCGCCACGACGGTGACCACGCCTTCGTTGGCGAGGGTGAGGCGGTCCTTGAGGGAGGCTTCGGTGGCGCCGCCGACTTCCATGCCGTCCACGTAGACGTTGCCCGCGGGCACCTTGCCGGTGATCGAGACGCGACCGTCGACCAGGTCGACGACCACACCGTCCTCGGCGATGACCACTCGGTCGGGATCGACGCCGGTACGGATCGCGAGGTCGGCGTTGGCCCGCATGTGCTTCCACTCGCCGTGCACGGGCATCACGTTGCGCGGCTTGACGATGTTGTAGCAGTAGACGAGTTCACCGGCGCTGGCGTGTCCGGAGACGTGCACCTTGGCGTTGCCCTTGTGGACGACATGGGCACCCCACCGGGTCAGCCCGTTGATCACCCGGTAGATGGCGTTCTCATTGCCCGGGATCAGGGAGCTGGCGAGCAGGACGGTGTCGCCCTCGCCGATACGGATCACATGGTCGCGGTTGGCCATCCGGGACAGCGCGGCCATCGGCTCGCCCTGGGATCCGGTGCACACGAGGGTGATCTTGTGGTCGGGGAGCTTCTCCAGTTCCTTCATGCTGACCACCAGGCCGCGTGGAACCTTCAGGTAGCCCAGGTCGCGGGCGATGCCCATGTTGCGGACCATCGACCGGCCCACGAAGGCGACCTTTCGGCCGTGCTGGTGAGCGGCGTCCAGGACCTGCTGGATGCGGTGCACATGGCTGGCGAAGCTGGAGACGATCACGCGGCGCGGCGCGGTGCGCAGGACCTGCTCGATCGCCGGGTTCAACTCCCGCTCGGAGACGGTGAATCCGGGTACTTCGGCGTTGGTGGAGTCGGTCAGGAAGAGGTCGACGCCCTCCTCACCGAGGCGGGCGAAGGCCCGCAGGTCGGTGATGCGGTCGTCCAGCGGGAACTGGTCCATCTTGAAGTCGCCGGTGTGCAGCACCATCCCCGCACCGGTGCGGATCGCGACCGCGAGAGCGTCCGGGATGGAGTGGTTCACCGCGACGAACTCGCAGTCGAAGGGCCCGAACCCGCGCCGGTCGCCCTCACGTACCCGCACCGTGCGCGGCCGGATGCCGTGCTCCTTGAGCTTGGCATCGAGGAAGGCCAGCGTCAGTTTCGAGCCGACGACGGGGATGTCGGACCGTTCGCGCAGCAGATACGGCACGCCCCCGATGTGGTCCTCGTGCCCATGGGTGAGCACCACCGCCACGATGTCGTCCAGGCGGTCCCGGATCGAGGTGAAGTCGGGCAGGATCACATCCACGCCGGGCTGGGTCTCCTCGGGGAACAGCACGCCACAGTCGACGACGAGCAGCTTCCCGGCATACTCGAAGACGGTCATGTTGCGGCCGATCTCACCGAGGCCGCCCAGGGCGACGATCCGCAGCCCTCCCTCGGGCAACGGCGGGGCGGCTTGCAGCTCTGGATGCGGATGGCTCATACCTCGACGTTACCGGAGAGCCGGGAAGGGTTGATCCATTGCCTCCGCGATCTCGTCCGAACGACGGCGTCGGCCAGTGAGTCGGTGAAGGCACGGGCGCGTCGGGTGATCTCCGGCCAGTCCCCGGCGGCCACCACGGAGGGCGGTACGACGTGCGAACCGGCGCACACCGCACGCGCCCCGGCTTTGAGGAAATCAGCCGCGTTGTCCGCGTCGACGCCTCCGGAGGCCACCAGGGGTGCGTCCGGGAAAGGGCCGGCCAGGTCCTGGAAGTACCGGGGGCCGAAGGCGCGGGCGGGGAAGATCTTCACCGCGTCCGCTCCGAGATCGAGTGCCAGCCCTACCTCCGTCGGGGAGAGGGCGCCCATCACCACCGGCACTCCGGCCGCCGACGCCGCTTTCGCGACGTCCGGGCGGCAGCCGGGCGTGACGAGATACCGGGCACCCGCGTCGATCAGCTCCTCTGCCTGCTCAGCGGTCATCACCGTGCCCGCGCCGATACCGTCCGCGCCGCGTGCCACCGCCCGGCGCAGGTGTGTGGCGAGCCCGGGGGTGGTGCGGGTGAACTCGATCCAACGGATACCGCCCGCGCGCAGGGCCGCGCACAGCGCCGCCGCGTCGGGGATCTCCGGTGCCCGGACGACGGCGATCACACGGTCCTGGGACAGCCCGGCGAGGAAGTTGGTGTTCATGGGGGAGGTTCCCTTCGGGTGGACGGGTGGACGGGTGGACGGGTGGACGGGCTGGCGGGCGGACGGGCGGCGGTCGGGCAGGCGGGGCGGACGGATGAGCGGGGCGGACGGCGGGAGGGGCGAATGGCGCGCGGTCGGACGGTCGGTCGGACGGGCGGGCTGGCGGGCGGGGCGGACGGACGAGCGGGGCGAACGGCGGCAACTGCCGCCCGCCGTACCGGCCGCGCCCTGCCGGCGGACGGGGCGAACTGCGGACGAACGAGCGGGGCAAACGGCGGGCGGGGTGGACGGTGGACGGCCGTGCGGGGGCGGTCGGGCGGGGCGGACGGACGGACCTCGGGGCAGGGTGGGGCGGACGGTCGGACGGGCTGGCGGTGGACGGGTAGGCGAAGGGGTGTCCGTGCGGGGGCGGTCGGGCGGGGCGGACCGACGGACCTCGGGGCGGGGCGGGGTGGACGGACGTCCGGGCGGGGCGGGCGGACGGTCGGGTGGGGCGGGCGGACGGTCGGACGGGCTGGCGGTGGACGGGTAGGCGAAGGGGCGTCCGTGCGGGGTCGGTCGGGCGGGGCAGACGGACGGACCTCGGGGTGGGGCAGGGCGGACGGACGGACCTCGGGGTGGGGCAGGGCGGACGGACGGACCTCGGGGCGGGGCGGACGGACGTCCGGGCGGGACAGGCGGACGGTCGGGTGGGGCGGCCAGCGGACGGCGGGGCGGACGGGCAGGCGAAGGGGCGGACGGGCGGGGCGGAGAACACGCGGCCCGGCGCCGCTCACCTCGGTGTCGTGGCCGCCCAGGCGGTGTCGTCCAGGGCGAGGTGGTGGTCGGTCTCCGTGCGGGGCGGCATGACGGGAACGTCGTCCCTGGTCCGCAGTGCGGCGGAGGCCGCGAGATGGCCGAGGCGCAGCCGGGCCCGTGCGTCGCGGTGCTCCAGGACGCCGGCCAGATACCCGGCCGCGAAGGCGTCACCCGCGCCGACCGGTTCGACCACCTTGGTGGGCAGGGCTGGGACGAACGTCCGGGTACCGCCGGCATAGGAGGTCGCCCCGTGCTCGGCGTCCTTGACGACCACGACCGGTGCGGGTTCGAGCAGGTCCGCGATGTCGTCCGGCCGGGCGGTGCCCCACAAGGCCTCGGCCTCGTCCCGTCCGACGAACACGATGTCGGCGGCGCGGGCGAGGCTCAGCAGGTTCCGTGCGGCGTCCGGGGTGCCGCCGCGCCAGAGCGCTGGGCGGTGGTTGACGTCGAAGGAGACGGCCGGCCCACCGGCCGACCGGCCTGCGGCGCGGTGGACGAGTACCGCCTCCAGCAGCCGGGCGCAGCTGTCGGAGAGCGCCGCGGCGACGCCCGAAAGGTGCACGATGCGGGCGTCGCGCAGCGCGGGCAGCCGGACCAGGTCCGGTCCCATCAAGGTGGCCGCCGATCCGCCGCGGTAGTAGTGGGTGCGGGTACGGTCCGGGCCCGGATCCTTGAAATAGACCCCGGTCGGCCGGTCCGGGTCGGTCTCGACGGCTGTCACGTCCACACCGCGTGCGGTGAGTTCGGCCAGGATGCGGCGCGCGAACGGATCGTCGCCCAGGCGGCTCAGCCACGCGGCGCGGTGCCCCAGACCGGCCAGCCCGCAGGCGACGTTCGACTCGGCACCGCCGATGGCCATCCTGAGCGTCGACTGCTCGGCGAGCGGACGGCCGTCCGGCGGGCTGAGGACGGCCATCGTCTCGCCGACGCACACGACGTCGGCCATCTGCCGCCGGCTGTCGGCGACGCGGGACGGGAGCGACAAGGACACGGGATTCTCCTGGCGGACGGACGGTGCGTGACGGCGTACGTGGTGACATGTCGATGCATTGACGTTGTGACGTGACGTGACGTGACGTGACGTGACGTGACGTGACGTGGTGTGGCGTGACGTGCGTGCGGGAACGAGCCCGGCCCGCCTCAGATCCCGCCCAGCCGCAGCATCACCTTGCTGCTACCGCTCCCCGGGTCCGCGGCGACGGCCAGCGCCTCCTCGGCCCGTTCCAGTGGGAAGCGGTGGGTGATCAGCGGGGTCACGTCCAGACCGTCCCGCAGGGCGCGCAGGGCGTCGTCGATCTCCTCGACGAAGCGGTAGGAGCCGATCCAGGTGATCTCGCGGGTCACCAGGTCGCCGAGGGCCGTGGACACGGCCGTACCGGGCAGATTGCCGACCTGGACGAGGGTGCCGCCCCGGGCGGTGGCGCGTAGCACCGGGCCGAGCGCGGACGGTGCGCCGGAGGCCTCGAAGACCAGCTCCACGTCCTCGGGCAGGCCCTCTCCGCGGGAGAGGTCGCGGGTCTCGTCGGCGCCCATGGCGCGGGCGACGGAGAGGGAAGAAGCCGCCAGGTCGGCGGCGATGACCGTGCGCGCCCCGCGATGCCGGGCGGCGGCGACGACCAGGGAGCCGATCGGTCCGGCGCCGTTGACCAGGACGGTGCGGCCGCGCAGGTCGGGGACCCGGCCGACGGCGTGCAGGGCGACGGCCAGCGGTTCGGCCAGGGCACCGCGCTCGGTGTCGACGCCGCCGGGCAGCGGCCGGATCTGGGCCGCGCCGACCGCCCGGTACTCGCTGAACCCGCCGTCGGTGTGCGGATCGAAGGCCGCCGAGCCGAAGTAGCGGATGCGCGGGTAGAGGTTGGTGCGTCCGGCGATCCGCTCCGGCAGGACGCCGTCGCCGACCAGGTGCGCCGGATGGACGGTGACCGGCTGTCCTTCGTCGAGGCCGGTGACCCCCTCGCCGAGCGCGGCGATCCGGCCCGCCACCTCGTGACCGAGCACCAGCGGGTGCGCGAGCGAGGCGGTGCCGGACGCCCCGTTCTTCCAGTAGGCGATGTCGGATCCGCAGATCCCGCCCCATTCCAGGGCCAGCAGCACCTCGCCCGGGGCCGGCACCGGCCGGGGGCGTTCGTCGACGCGTACGTCGCCGGGACCGTGCACCACGACCGCCCTCATACGGCGTCCTCCAGCCGGACCAGGTCGCGTCCGCGTGTCTCGGGCGCGAGGAACGCGCTGACGAAGGTGATGAGCGAGTAGACGATGAGCATCGCGGCGATGGGCCACCAGCTGCCGGTGACGGCCGTGAGCGTCGCCGCCAGGACCGGGCCGATCGCGGTGGCGAGGATGCCGCCGATCTCCTTGGCGAGCGCGAGCTGGGTGAACCGGGTGCGGGATCCGAAGAGTTCCGCCATCGCCACGCTCTCCAGCGAGAACAGGCCGAGGACACCGATGTTCAGGCCGAGGACCATGCCGATCATCAGGCCCGGAGTCGATCCGGAGGTGATGAGCAGCATCACCGGGAAGGCGAGGACGGTGGTGAGCAGGGACAGCGCGAGGTACATCGCCCGGCGGCCGTAGCGGTCGCCGAGCAGTCCGACCGCCGGCACGGTGGCGAAGCCCAGCAGCGAGCCGTACACGATCGCACTCGTGGGGACGGACCGGCCGACCGCGAGGTTGGTCGCGATGTAGCCGACGAGGAACGTCTGGACGAGACCGGAGTTGCCCGCCTGGCCGAAGCGCAGCCCCAGCGCGAGGAAGAAGGCCTTGCCCTTGCGCTGGCGGATTCCGGCGGCGAGGACGTTGCCCTGGTGCTCGTCGACCGTGGCGACGGCGGACTCGACCTCGTCGCGGGACATCGCCACGCCGTCCACCACGTCGGGGCGCTCCTCGAACACGGGGCTCTCCTTGAGGCCGCGGCGCAGCCAGATGGCGAAGAACATCAGCCCGAAGCTCAGCAGGAAGGGCAACCGCCAGCCCCAGGAGAGCAGTTGGTCCTCGCTCAGCACGGCGAGCAGGATGGCCCACAGCCCGGAGGCGGCGAGCGTTCCGGAGTTGGTGCCGAGCGACGCGAGAGAGGCGACCAGGCCGCGCCGCCTGACCGGTGCGTACTCGGCGAGCATCACGGTGGCCCCGGCGATCTCGGCGCCGGCGCCGAATCCCTGGATCAGCCGCAGCGCGACGAGCAGGACGGGCGCGAGGATGCCGATCGTGGCGTAGGTGGGCAGGGCGCCGATCAAGGTGGTGGAGACGCCCATCAGCATGATCGTGAGATACAGGACCCGCTTGCGGCCGATCCGGTCGCCCATCCGGCCGAAGTAGACGGCACCGGCGAGCCGGGCGACGTAACCGACGCCGTAGGTGGCCATCGCGGCGATCAACCCGATCGCGGGGCTGACGTCCGGGAAGAAGATCTTGTCGAAGACGATCGCGGCGGCCAGCGAGTAGAGCTGGAAGTCCATGAATTCCATGGCCGTGCCGAGCCAGCCCGAGACGGCGGCGCGGGTCAGATCGCGGGTGCTGCGTGGTGCGGGGGGCGCCTGCTGAGCGGCTGTGGCGCTGTCCTTCATCGGTGAACTCCGTTGTTCGGGGACTGAAGTGGGGCCCAGATGGACTGAAGTGAGGCTCAGATCTCGACGCGGCCGGCCCGCAGGGCGGGGAGCCGGTCCGCGACGGCGGTGGTGAGGGCGTCCTCGTCCGCCAGGTCCGTGGCGCCGAGGACGCGCAGGAGTGCGCGGACCGTCTCCACGTCAGGGACGGCCGGCCCCCAGCAGGCGGCGAGCGCGTCGGCCGCGGGATCGGTGGGGGCGTCGGCCTGGCGGGTGCCGTGCATCCAGCCGGCGAGGGCGAGTTCGAGGACCGGCGTGCTCGTGCCGTGGGCGCGCAGGGTGCGCAGGGCGGGCAGCCAGCGCTCCGTGATCTTCAGTGATCCGTCGGAGCCGATCTGCCGCAGCAGGTGGTGCATCGCGGGATTGCGGAAGCGTACGACGAGGTCGTCGGCGTACGAGCCCGGATCGGGGCCGCCCGCGGGGAGGGTGGGGGCGACCTCCGCGCACAGGGCCCGGACGAGGCGCTCGCCCCAGTCCGCCGCCAGGGCGCCGGCGATGGTGGTGTGGCCCGCCGCCGCGCCGAGGTGGGCCAGGGCCGAGTGCGAGCCGTTGAGCAGCCGGAGTTTGGTGAGCTGGTAGGGCGCGGCGTCCGGGACGAACAGGGCGCCGTCCAGTTCCCAGGGTGGCCGGGGTGCGGCGAAGGAGTCCTCCAGGACCCACTGCCGGTACGGCTCACCCGTCACCGGGAGGGCGTCGTGGACGCCGAGCGCGGAGTCGGCCGCCGCTCGGTCGGCCTCGCTGGTCGCGGGCACGATCCGGTCCACGACCGTCGAGGGGAAGGCGACGGCTTCGGCCATGCGGTCCAGGATCCGTGTACGGTCCGGCCAGGCGGAGGCCCGGACGAAGTCGCGTACGACCCGGCTCAGCGCGGCACCGTTGCCGGCCATGTTGTCGCAGGACACGACGCTGATGGGCGGCGCTCCGGCGCGCATCCGGGCGGCCAGCCCGGCGGCCAGGCGTCCGACCACCGTGGTGAGGGGGCCGCCCTGGGCTGCCGCGAGGTCGGCGGCGACCGGTGCCGCCGCGGTGTTCAGGCCGCCGGTTTGGGGGGAGCGGTGGTAGCCCTTCTCCGTGATGGTCAAGGTCACCACCGTCACCTCGGGGTCGGCGAGGAGAGTGTCCACGGCCGTGGCGTCGGGCCCCATGGCCAGCGCACCGACCACCGCACCCACCACACGGGACACGCTGCCTTCCGGGCGGCGTTCGGTCAGCGAGTAGAGGCAGTCCTGGTCCCGCAGGGCGCGCACGGTCCGCGTCGACCGGGGCGCGACGGCCGTGATGCCCCAGGGCTCGCCCGACCGGGCGGCGGCGTGCTCGGTGTAGACCGCCTGGTGCGCCCGGTGGAAGGCGCCGAGGCCGAAGTGGACGATACGGGGGCGCAGTTCGGCGGGGTCGACCGCCGGACGCTGCTCGGGCGCGAGCCGGGCAAGCGCCGTGCGGTCCAGTGCGGGGAGGGCGAGGGTGCTCACCAGTCGTGCACCGAGCCGTCGAGGCGCCGCGCGACCGGGAGGTAGCGCCGCTGGTAGGGGAAGCGTTCGGCCGCCTTCTCGTCGTACTCGACGCCGAGGCCCGGCTGATCGGAGGGGTGGAGCATGCCGTCGGCGAAGGTGACGCCGGTGCGGAACACCTCGGCGGTCGCGTCGGGGTGGCCCATGTGCTCCTGGATCCCGAAGTTCGGCACGGCGATGTCGAGGTGCACGGCGGCGGCCATGCTGACGGGGGAGAGGTCGGTGGCGCCGTGGGAGCCGGTCCGCACCTGGTAGAGCGCCGCGAGGTCGAAGATCCGCCGCAGGTGGGTGATGCCGCCCGCGTGCACGACGGTGGTGCGTACGTAGTCGATGAGCTGCTCGGTGATCAGGTCCTTGACGTCCCAGATCGAGTTCATCACCTCGCCGACCGCGATCGGCGTCGTGGTGTGCCGGCGAATGAGCCGGAACGCCTCCTGGTTCTCGGCCGGGGTCGGGTCCTCCATCCAGAACAGCCGGCAGTTCTCGACGCTCTTGCCGAAGCGGGCCGCCTCGATCGGCGTGAGCCGGTGATGGATGTCGTGGAGGAGGTGGAAGCCGAAGCCGAACCGCTCCCGGACCGCTTCCAGGTAGGCGGGCGCGAAGCCGAGGTAGGCCTCGGTGTCCCAGGGCTGTTCGTCGGGCAGTTCGGTCGCGGCCGGTTCGTAGACCTTCCCCTTGCGGACGCCGTAGGTGCCGCCGACGTCGGGCACCGCGGCCTGGGCACGGACGGCCTTGTAGCCGAGCTCCAGATAGCGCTCGACGTCGTCGAGGAGCGAGGGCACGTCCGTGCCGCTGGCGTGCGAGTAGACCAGCACGCCGTCGCGGGAGCGGCCGCCGAGGAGCTGGTAGACGGGCAGCCCGGCGGTCTTGCCCTTGATGTCCCACAGTGCGGTGTCGACGGCGGCGATCGCCGTCATGGTGACGGGCCCGCGCCGCCAGTAGGCACCCTTGTAGAGGTACTGCCACATGTCCTCGATGCGGGCGGGGTCCCTGCCGATCAGCAGCGGAACCACGTGGTCGCGCAGATAGCTGGCGACGGCCAGCTCACGGCCGTTGAGCGTGGCGTCACCGAGGCCGGTCACGCCGTCCGTGGTGGTGATGCGCAACGTGACGAACGTGCGCCCTGGGGAGGAGACGAGCACCTCGGCCCGCTCGATCTTGCTCACTGGCGGCTCCATCCTGTCGTGCAGTACTTGTATACAAACATCTGTCGCACAGGTGAGCAATACCCTTTCCGCTGCTACGTAGGATGGGCGCATGGCTCAATCGAACGGGCGGCGGACCAGTCGGCGCGGTATCTACCTGAAACTGCGTCAGATGGTCCTGACCCTCGAACTCGCCCCGGGCGCCGCCCTCTCGGAGAACGAACTCGCCGCGTCCCTCGGCGTCAGCCGCACTCCGGTGCGGGAGAGCCTGATCCTGCTGGCCCAGGAGGGCCTGGTGCAGGTCTTCCCCAAGATCGGGTCGTTCGTGTCCCGGGTGGACCCGGCACAGGTCGCCGACGCGCAGTTCCTGCGGGAGGCCGTCGAACTGGCCTCACTGGAGGATCTGTCCACGCCGCTGGATCCCGCGGTCGTCGGGGAGCTGCGCGACAACTTGAAACGCCAGCAGCGGGCGGACCTCGACCTGGAGGAGTTCTTCGCACTCGACGAGGCGTTCCACGAAGGCCTGATGCGGCTGAGCGGTCATGGCAACGTCTGGACCACCGTCGCCGCGGCCAAGGGGCATCTGGACCGGGCCAGGCGCCTCGGCCTGCACGAGAACGTGTCGCCGGCGGTGTTCGCCGCCCAGCACCTCGAGATCTTCGACGCGGTGGTCGGCGGGAACGTCCCGCTCGCCCGCACCGCCATGCGCGCTCACCTGCGGGCCGTCTTCAGCGACATCGAGCGCATCCGCGCGCACTCGCCCGAACTGTTCGCCGCCGACCCCGCGACGGTGCCGGTACGCCGCAACGTCGTGGTCTGGGAGTGACCGCGCCGCTGCCTTCGGTCACCTGGGCGATCGTTTCACAAAACGTCCACACAGGCCCGTCGAACCTTGAGATTTCAAGCGTTACGCTCACCGGCAGTCGAGTGACCGTGGCCCGCCCTCCGCCGCACCACTCGCTCCCCCCCCACAGGCACAGGAGGCTCGGCGTGCGTCACGGCGACGTAGTGGTGATCGGCGGCGGCTATGCGGGCGTCCGCCTGGCGAAACGACTGGACGAGACGGCGCGGGTCACGCTGGTGGACCGCAAGGAGGTCTTCTTCCACCGCATCGCCTCCCTGCGCGCCGGCGTGCGCCCCGAGTGGACGGTGACGCCCTTCATCCCCTACGACCGGCTGCTGCGCAACGGCCGTGTGGTGGCGGCCAAGGCGGTCCGTGTCGACACCGCCGAGCGGCAGGTGGTGCTCGCGTCGGGCGACCGGCTCCGCTACGACGTGCTGGTGATCGCCACCGGCGCCGACTACCCCGAACCGGCCCGCTTCACCGGCACCACCACCGAGGAGGCGATGAAGTCCTTCGCCGGACACCAGCGGAACATCGCCACCGCCGATCACGTCCTCGTCGTCGGCGGCGGGCCCTCCGGTGTCGAGCTCAGTGCCGAGATCCGCCTGGCCCGGCCGGACGCCCGGGTCACGCTCGCCCACTCCGGGCCGGCGCTGCTCCACTCCACCGGCAGCGCCCGGGCCGGGCGCAAGGCCAGGGCCTGGCTGGAGTCCCACGGCGTGGAGGTGCGCCTCGACTCCTTCATGTCCCCCGGCAACGACTTCGGCACCTATCGCGACGCCCGTGGCAACCTCGTCGGCGCCGATCTCTCCCTCTGGGCGACGGGTACCACCCCCAACACGCTCTGGCTGCGGCTGGCCGGGCACGGCGACTGGCTGAACCCGGCCGGGCACATCAAGGTCGACCGTACGCTCCGGGTCGAGGGTCGGCCGGACGTGTTCGCGGTCGGCGACGTGAACGACGCCACCGAGCTCAAGATCACCCCGGCCGCGCTCGCCCAGGCCGACCTCGCGGCCCACAACATCCGCGCCCACCTGGGGAGTTCCGGCAGACACCGCAAGGTGCCCCGCTTCTACCGGCCGATCCAGCGCACCCCGCTCATCGTGCCGTTCGGCCCGGCCGACGGAGTGACCATGCTGCCCGTGCCCGGCGGCGAGACAGCGGTACTCGGCAGCCGCACGACCACCCTGGCCAAGGCCAAGACGCTCATGACCCCCTACATGCGGCGCCAACTCGGGTACACCGCGACCTGAGACGGCAGGGCCGCGGCCCGCGCGCACGCCGCGGCGATTGTCTCCGTCATATCCGCAACTGTGCGTTGTGCCCCCGTCGTTCACCCGCTGGTGCGGCCTGGGGTAGGGTCCCCACGTTTCCAGTTACCGGCTGGTACGCCGGGGTGCGGGGTGTCGGAGGGGCGGCAAGACAATGGAATCCCAGTGGGGCGATGGCGGATCCGTGGACCTGGACGACACCCGGTTGGAGGCGATGACGCTCGAACCGCTGCTGACCCGGGACTACGAGACGCGCCCCTCGCTCGTGTACGAGCGGCTCCGGCAGCGGCACGGCCCGGTCGCGCCGGTCGACCTGCTGGGGGTACCCGCCTGGCTGGTCCTGGGCTACCGGGAGGCACTTCAGGTGCTCCAGGACGACGACGGGTGGCCGAAGGGGCTGGAGAACTGGCGGGCCCGCTCGGAGGGCAGAGTGCCGGCCGACTGGCCGCTGGGGCCCTCCCTGGAGGTCAACCATGTGCTGATCCAGGGCGGCCCCGGCTACCGGCCGTTGCGGACGGCGTGGGACGCGGCGCTCAAACCCTTCCAGGACCCGCGCCACCCCCAGGCGAAGAGGCTGAAGACGGCCGTCACCGCCTACGCCGACGAACTGATCACCTTGGTGGGCCAGGCCGGCGGCACGGGCCTCGCGGACCTGTCCGCCCAGTTCTCCCGGCCGCTGCCGCTGATGGTGGCCAGTCACCTGCTCGGCTTCCCGGGTTCGCAGGGCGACGACGCGCTGATGGACATGTGGCGGGTGCTGGACGCGGGACCGGACGCGGAGCCCGCCCTGGAGCGGCTGCTGGCGGCGCTGGCGCGACTGGGGGCGACGAAGCGGCAGACGCCGGGGGACGACTTTCCCTCGTACCTGCTGGCCGCGCACCCCGGACTCTCCCTCGACGAACTGGCCCGTGAGCTGTTCATGCTGCTGGGCATGGTGTCCGACCACGTCGGCATCCTCATCTCCAACACGGTGGTCGAGGTCATCTCGGGCGAGGGCAGCGTGCGGGCCAGTCTGTCCGCCGGGATGGTCAGGGAGGCCATGAACCGGGTGGTCATGCGCAAGCCGCCGCTGGTGAACTTCGTCCCGCGCTTCGCGGCGAGGGACACCCCGCTCGGGAACCACACGATCCGGGCCGGCGACCCGGTGTGGGTCTCCTCCGCCGCCGCGCACGCCGACCCGCTCTTCGCCGACAACGTGGCAGCGAGCACCACGGTCAGCACCCGGGCGCACCTGTCCTGGGGTGCGGGCCGCCGCCAGTGCCCGGCGGCGGCGCGCGAGCTGGCTTCGACGGTCGCGGCGGTCGGTGTGGGCCGCCTGTTCGAGCGGTTCTCCGACCTGGATCTCGCCCTCCCCGTCGACCAACTGCCGTGGCGCTCCTCGCCCTTCATGCGGGGCCTGCGCTCGCTGCCGGTGCGGTACGAGCTCGCCCCCATGCCCGAGCGACGGCCGGCGTACGCCCCGGCGTCCCAGCCGCCCGAGACGGTGCTGCCGGACCCGTCCGCCCGGCAGCGGTCATCGCTGTGGCGCTATCTGACGGGCCTGATCCGCGTCGGCCGGTGACACCGGGACGCGCTCGGAGTGCGCCAGGTACTCTCCGTCTCTTCGGCGTGTCGGCCCGGTCCACGGATTACTGTGGGCTGATCGAGCGCGAGGCTGTAACAGCCGTGAGTGGAGAACGAGTTGAGCGACACCGAGTTTGAGTTGGCCGATGCGCGGACAGACGGGCGGGCGCTGCCGTTCTGGGTGTTGAGCGACGAGGACGGCGGCGACGGGGACACGATGGGGCTGTTCGGCCGGGACAGCGAGGCCGTGCTGCGCCAGGTCCCTCTCGGGCCGCTGCGCAAGAACCTCGCCGAGACCGTCGCGGCGCTCCAGCAGGTCTTCGCGGATGTGGCCGCGCAGAGCGACACGCTCCCGCTGAGGGAGGCGCAGCTTCAGTTCCAGGTGACCGCGAGCGGTGGCGTCCAACTCATCGGCACGTCCCAACTCCAGGGCACGCGCGCGCTCACGCTGGTCTTCAGGCAGTAGGCCCCCACGCGCGATGGGACGCAGACGAGCGCTCCTGATCGGGGCGAGCGACTACGAAGCGCCGGGCATCGCCTCCCTCCCCTTCGTCCCGACGGACATGGCCGCCCTCGGCGAGGCACTGGAACGCCGCGGCGTCGAGGTGACCGTCCCGAAGGCGAAACGGCAGGTGGGCGCCAACTTCGTCAACGTCGAGATGGCGCGCTTCCTCAAGAAGGCGCAGCGTGGCGACGCGCTGCTGGTCTGCCTGAGCGGTCACGGCGTACACGCCGAGGGACAGGACTACTTCGTCCCCGAGGACGCGCATCCGGAGATCGAGCCCTTCGAGGAGGGCTGCGTCGCCATCGACTGGAAACGCGACCTGGAGCGATCGCTCGCCGACCACATCGTGATCCTCGTGGACGCCTGCCGTGAGGGAATCGAACGGGACTCCCAGGCCCTCAACGGCATCACCGGCTGGAGCCGGCGCAAGGCGGGCATCGTGCTGCGCCGCAAAGTCGCCTACGTCTACGCCTGTTCCCCCGGCCAGGTCGCCCGCTTCGTGGGCCGTGCCGAGCGGGTCCAGGAGGGCCTCGACTTCGGCACCAGGCCCGGGGACTCCTTCAGCCTCTTCTCCCGGGCCGTACGGGACGTCCTGCTGCACCATCCCGGCGCCCTGGACCTGAGCGGTTTCAAGGAGCTGGTGCAGGCCCGCGTCGAGGAACTCCACCGGGCGTACGGCAAGACCGAACTGCAACAGCTGCGCGTCCTGATGAACGCGGCGGGCGACCCGGACGACTTTCCGGTCGTCGGCCCCGCACCGGAGGCGGACGGCGAGGACACCGCCGTAATGCCGCCCGTGAGCACGCTCGTCGGGCCCGCGGCGGCGGCCCCCGACAGCATGTCCACGATCCCCGCGACCGACGCCGACGACCCCGGCGTACGGCTCGCCCGGGCCCTCTACAGCTTCCAGCTGCGCGGCGACCTGGACCAACTCCTCGACTTCGTGGCCGACGGGCCGGCCAGGGACGTCGTACAACTCGCCGCCGTCGTACCCGAGTCGGCGCGGGCGCGGATCTGGACCGCGTGCGCCCGGCGACGGCCCGGACCCGCTCTGTGCGCACTGCGCCGCCTGCTGCGACAGGAGGGGGATTCGGTGCTCGAACTCGCCCTCCTGGACGACGCGTTGCGCGGCCGTCCGCCGCACGAGGTGCTGCGGGGCCTGGACGCCGACGAGGTGGGCGAGATCCTGGGCCATGTCACGAGGACCTACCCGGTACCGGCCGTCGTGTCCCTGGTGGAGTCCCTGCTCCACAACGGCCTGGTGACCGAGGCGGGCCAGCTCCTGTACGGCGCAGTGGGCCGCCCTGTCGATCAACTCCCGGCACTGGTGTGGGCCTTGCGCAGAGCCGGCCTGATGCGCGCCGCGGGACACGTCCTCGCGCACTGCGGGCGGCACTGCCGAGCCGTCGGCCTGCCCACCCTGCTGGCCGTACTGGAGAGCACCGGCCGCCGGTCGGACCGCGGGCGCGTGCTCGACGCCGTAGCGGGCCGCCCGACGGCGGACCTGGCGGCGTGTCTGACCGAACTGCGCGCCGCGGGACGGCCCGACGAGGCCGCGGACCTGCTGGTCGGCGCGGTGAGCGCCGGCACGGACACGATCTCCCGGCTGACCCGGGAGCTGATCCGGTGCGGGGCCACCGCGGCCGCGGTGCTGCTCCTGAACACCGCGGCCGGGCGGCTGCCCGTGTCCCGCGTGACCGATCTCCTGTGCCAGTGGGCCGAGGAGGGACCGGAGGGTGTTCCCCCTCAACTGCTCCTCATGGACAGCATGGTGCGGGTACGAGGACGCACGGAGAACGTCCAGCTGGTACGTGCGCTGTGCACACGGTGGCTCGACCGGCAGGCCAGAACGCTCCTCGCGCTGTGGACACGGCGCCGTCCGACTTCCGAACTGCCGCAACTACTAGGGGAGTTGGCCAGCACCGGCCACCATGCCGAGTGCTCGTACGTCCTGGCCACCGTCGCCGCACGCCTACCGGCACAGACGGTGTCCGCCGCGTTCACGGCGCTGTGCGACGACGGGCTCGGGGCGCGGGCCGAGCACCTGGTGTGGATGGTGGTCGACCGGCGGCCGGACGACACCCTGCCGGAGGCGTTCGCGGCGCTGCGGGACGCGGGAGCCGGAACGGAACTCCGCCGCGCGGTGTCGGCCGCCGTCGCGGATCCGTACCGGTCCGTCGGCGAGGTGCTGCCGGCGCTGCGGGCCCTCTCCGGCACCGAGCCGGCCCGTCGCCTGAACGCTCCGGACAGCCGCGCCCTGCTGCGAACGGCCTTGCTGCACCGCTCTGTCGCCGACCTTTGTGTGCTCGTCCGGGCGTTGTCCGACGGCGGGGACACCGCGCTGCTGACCTGGCTGCGCCAGGAGGCGGCAGAACGGCTCCCCGTCGCGGACCTGGCCGAGCTGGCCCTGATCCTGCATGCCGGTGGCCAGGGTGGCGAAGGTCAACTGCTGCTCCTTGCTGCCGGCGCCAGCCGCCCCGCCGAGGACCTGGGCCCGCTGGTCGAGGCGCTGCACGACGGGGAAGCGCCCGGGACGGTGGTCGTACTGCGCGACTCCGTGGCCCGCAGCAGGCCCGGAGCGGATCTCAGCCTGTTCGTCCGTGCCCTGCGCGCCTATGGACGGGATACCCACGCCGAGGGCGTGCTCGCCCTGGTGGGCCAGCGCCGTGGGATCGACGTGGTCGCCACCCTCGTACGAGAGCTGACGACCGCCGACAGTCTGGTGGCCGCCGCCCTCCTGGCCGAACTCGCCGCCGTGAGCCGACCGTTGGACGACGTGATCACCCTGATGACGGAACTGCTCGACAGCGGCTGCCAGTGGGCGGCCCAGCGGGTCGTTGCGGGGATGGCGGTCCGCCGCTCGTCCGTCGTCGTCAAAGTGCTGTGCAGCCTGCGGGAGAGCGGCCGCCACGACGCCGCAGGACTGTTGCTGCGCGCCTCGGCCGGGCTGTGCGTCTTTGACGACCTGCGACGGCTGGTGCACGACCTGCGCGAGGAAGGGCTCGACGAAGAAGCGGACCTGGCCGCCGACGCCCTGGGAGCGGTACGCGATCCGGCCGAACTCGCCGTGCTCCTGGGACAGGAGAGCGACCCACCGTACGACGAGAGGGAGCGGGTGATGTCCTCGGCAGCCCGGAGCCGGCCCGGCACCGACCTGCTGGACCTCGTGGGGTGCACGGACGCCGAGCTCCGCGACTGGGTGCTGGAGAGCATCGGCGTGTACTGCCCCGTCCCGGTCATGGCGGAGCTGGTCGAGGCCCTGTACGCGGACCATGCGCCTCAGCGGGTCGAGAGCATCGTGCGTGCGGCTTGCGAGCAGGGCAGGTTCGAGGACGTGATCTCACTGCTGAGGAGCGTCGGCTTCACCGACGGTGAAGACATCGGCGGCTCGGCGAGGCGCTTGTGGGACACATTCCTCACCGTTCTCCAGGACTTCGTGCCGACCTGTTCCATCGCGTGGGCACGCCGGCTGAGGCAGGCCGGACTGCACCGGCCCGCCTCACAGGTGCTGGCCGCTGCCGTCGCTCGGCCGGCCGAGGAACTGGGAAGGACACTGGTCGCGGCGCAGCAGGTGGAGTGGGACCCGGACGCCCAGGGCCTGCTGGAAGAGCTCGCTCGAACGGGCGGGAGGCGGACGCTTCTGGCTGCGCGAAAGGCGATGGGGTGGGATGCCGCGGCACAGGAGGCGTTGACGGCGGTGCTGCACCGGCTGCCGCGACTCATCCTGGCCGCCGACGCTCGCGCGTACGCCGACGAACTGACCTGGGCGATGAAACTCTGTCCGACGGAGGAACTGATTCCCACCCTGGTGGAGGCCGTCGGGGCCGCGGACAACCCCCGCGAACACCTGGTGAGCGCGTTCTTCAGAGACCGCACGAGGGACGACCAGGTGCGGCTGCTGAAGGCCCTGCGTGAGGCGGGTCTGGAAGATCGGGTGCGGGGCGTCATGCAGACCGTGCTGCGCTACTGCGCCCTGTCCGAGGTGGCCACCTTCGTACTGGCCCTGGACAGGGCGCGGGCCTACGACGACGTCGACCTTCTCCTCACCGTCGCCGCCGACAACCCGGTGTTCCCGACCGGCCTGCTGATCGAACTGCGCGAGTGGGGAGGGGCCGCCTCGGCGGAACGACTGCTCCGTCTCTCCATCGCGCTTCCCCAGAACTACTCCCGACTGCCCCGGCACGCGGCCGAACTGGCGGGGGCCGGTCTGCTGGACGACGCCCGGCAGATCATCACGGCCTACGTCGAGCGATGCCCCGACGGTCGGCTCGGGCAAACGATGGCGCTGCTGAACGAAGAGTCGCTACGTCGGTGGAAGAAGCTCCTCCTGAGGCAAGTCGTCATGGACCGCGACCTCCCGGTCCTCGGCCACACCCTGACGCAGCTGTGCGAGGCGGGCAGACTCGAGACGGCCGGAGAACTCCTCGCCGCCGTGAAACGCCATCGCTCCGCCGGGGAAGCGGAGACCATCGAGAAGGACCTGGCCGCCGCGGGCCACGACCTCAGCCCGGGAACGGCGACCGCTTCATCGAGGCGAGCCGCCACCGGCAGACGTGCGTTCAGCCGATTCCGCCGGACCACGTGACGTTCCGCCGACCGGCTGACGCAGATCATCATCGTGGTGGCGGTGGGACGTTCGGACGGGTCGATCACCGTGTCACGGTGGTCCGGGAGACCGGCAGGGCGCTGCCCGTGGCTACTCATGCCGCCCCCAGTGATCGAGTGCGTCGCGCGGGTCGTCGCCGACGAAGTTGCGGGCGACGACGAACAGCACAGTGAGCATCGCGGGCAGGACGACCAGCCGGGGCGCGGAGAAGAGGAACTCCTGTGCCGCCTGGACCATGTAGCCTCAGTCGGCCTGCGGCGGCTGTATCTCCGGGCAGCAGCTCCCGCGCGAGGATGCGCGGGGTGCTGGTGCCGCAAAGCCAGCAGGCGACGACGTAGTCGCGGGCCGCCTCGCGTGTCGTCAGCGCGCGAGCCAGCCGGGCCAGACCGGGCGCCAACGAGACGCCGATGTCGAAGACCAGACTGACCGTGCCCGGCCCGGCCGCCGCCACCGGCAGAATCACGAGCAGGATGGACGGGAACGCGACGGCGAGATCCACCAGGCGCATCAGGATCTGCTCGACGAATCCGCCCGCGTAACCGGCCACGAGTCCGATCGCGGTCCCTGCCACAGCGGCCGGCGCGGTCGCCGCGAACGCCACGAGCAGCAGCGGGCGGGCGCCGTACACGAGCCGGGCCGGCTCGTCGCGGCCCAGGTCGTCCGTGCCGAGCGGATGGCCCGCGGAGCCGAGGGGCGCCGGCGTCGACGAGGTCTGACGCAGCGGGTCGGCCAGGATCAGGAACGGGCCGACGGCCGTGACGAGGGTCACGGCGATGAGGAGGAGCCACGCCAGCACGACGGCCAGGACCGCGCGATGCGGCGCCGGCGCGGTGCGGCGAGAACGGTCCGCCCGGCCGAGGGAGGCGGGGCGCGGGAGGCACGGCGGTCACGGCGGGCGAACCGGCGGGCGCGGAGGCTGTGGCGCCCGCCGCGACAGCCGGATCAGACACCGCCGGATCATGTCCTTCACCCCGTCGGTGAGCGATCTCCACGTCCCCGTCGGCCTGGCGCCAGTCGATGCGGGGGTCGTCGAAGTCGACCCGGAAGATCGAGTGGCGCTCCACCTCGGGCTGCCCGGCGTCCAGCGGGACACCGGCGGCGTCAAGGGCTTCCTCCAGCGGCTCGCCGGGGCCCGGCAGGATGGGCCGATAGGCCGGAGAGCCGTAGAAGCGACGGCGCAGGGCGGGGTCTCGGATCAGCGCCGTGTCGAAGCCGGTGTCGAGCAGGGCGCATCGGCATGATCAGTTCCGGCGATCTTCGGCTGCGAGAGTCCAGCAGGGATCCGGAGCCTATGTACAGGGATCCGATGGCTGGTTCCGGTCAGGTGAACAACTGTTCCCCGTCAGCCTGCCTGTGGCTCGTGCCCCGGTCCTCGGTCCTATGTCCTCGGCGGAAGAGTCGGGGCACGCGCGGTTACTTCCGGGTGCCGGGGACCGTGGCCGCGCTGGTGGGCGCTGGGGAGGTCTCCTCCTTCACGTCCGTGACCTGGAAGGGATTCCTGTTCGGAGTCGGCGATTCCGTCGTGGCCTGGAGAGGGGCCGGCTCCGGGTCGGAGAACAGCGGGCTCGTGTCGATGAGACGTCTCACCTTCGTTGCGGGCATGCCAGAGCAGAGCGGTGTGTGGACAGGCCGGCTCCCGGACGGAGGAGCGGGCGACCGTGACCGCCTGCTGCGCCGCGACCAGCGCGGACGCAGCAGGTCTCAAAGATTGGTCAACTTGGTGTACGGACTCATGATCCGTGTCTGCAGCGAACCGAAATCGACAAGAACCGCGATTCCCTCCTCGACGCCGATCACTCGGCCGAGGCCATACACATCGTGTGTGACTCGGCTTCCTACCTCGAAGTGCTTGGGAGTTGGCGCGGCCGGGGCCTTGAAGGGGCTGGTCGGCAGATGACGCTTGGGCATGGGTGACTTTCTCATTGTCACCAGTATGCGCCAGCCGGACCGGCGCGAGGGGCTCGCTGCTGCCACTTGCCATGATCGATCAGTGATACCGGCCTCGGCGGCCTGCCCGATCGGGCGATTCGGGGCAGTCAGAGTGTTGTATATCGCAGTATGTCGGACAGTTTCCGGCGGACGTCGTCGTCCGGAGACCGCTCGCCCGGACCTGGAACTCGACGGTGCCATCCGCTCCGCCTGGTCTAGGGTTGATCGCGTGGACGCGTTGACAACTGAAGATCCGCCCCGCATAGGCCCTTACCGCCTGCTCGCACGTCTTGGTGCGGGTGGCATGGGCCGCGTGTATCTCGCGCGCTCCGAGGGCGGGCGTACGGTCGCCGTGAAGGTGGTTCAGGCCGAGTTCGCCCAACATCCGGAATTCCGGCGAAGATTCGCGCTGGAGGTGGCGGCCGCCCGGCGCGTCGGCGGGAGATGGACGGCGCCCGTCCTGGACGCCGACACCGACGCGGTCACTCCCTGGGTCGCCACCGGCTACGTACCGGGTCCGGATCTGCATAGCGTGGTGTCCAAACAGCACGGTCCCCTGCCCGAGCACTCGGTGCGGGCCCTGGCGAACGGCCTCGCCCACGCCCTGCGGGCCATTCACGGCGCCGCACTCGTCCACCGCGACCTGAAACCCTCGAACGTCCTGCTCACCATCGACGGGCCGGCCGTCATCGACTTCGGTATCGCCAGGGCGCTGGACACCGTGGCCGACGGGGTCAGGACCCACACCGGAGCCGTCATCGGCTCACCGGGATTCATGTCGCCCGAGCAGGTGCGCGGGCAGCGGCTCACCCCGGCCTCCGACGTGTTCTGCCTCGGTTCCGTCCTCGCGTTCGCCGCGACCGGGCGGATGCCGTTCGGCACGGCGGACAGCGGCGTGCACGCCGTCATGTTCCGGATCGCCGAGGAGGAGCCGGACCTCGACGGCGTCCCGCCCGGGATGCTCGATCTCGTACGGGCCTGCCTGGCGAAGGCGCCGACCGGCCGGCCCACGGTGGAGCACCTGTTGGCGTGGACCACCGATGCGGACCTCGGGAACGGGCACCCCTGGCTGCCCGGCCCACTGCTAGCCGAGCTCGGTCGCCACGCGGCCAGGCTCCTCGACGCGGACGCTCCCGCGCACTCGCCCGGCCTTCCGGACGGGCCTGCGTACACGCTTCGTCCTCCGGACGCTCCTGCACATTCGCCTGGCCTTCCGGACGGGTCTGCGTATACGGTCCGTCCTCCGGACGCTCCTGCGCACTCGCCTCGCCTCCCGGACGGGCCCGAGTACACGCTCCGTCCCCCGGACGCCCCCGCGCACTCGCCTCGCCGCCAGGACGCCCTCGCGCACACGCCCCACCCCCCGGCGGCCGTACATATCGCACCGCCGCAGCCGCCGAGCGCGACCCACGGAGCGGGCCAGGGCCCGACTCGGCACCCCAGCCCCAGCCCCCGCCCCCGCCGCTCCCGCTCCCGCGTCGTGTGGATCGCGGCGGCGACCGCCGTCGCCGTCACGGGGGCCGCCGTTGTCGTGGTCACCCAACTCCCCGACCACAAGTCGGACGGCGTCCAACGGGCGGGCGCGGGCTCCCCTTCGAGCAGCGAGTCCGGAGCCGACGAGGCAGGCAGGTTCGACGGTGCCTGGGCGGGGCTCGTGCAGCGCACGGACAGTTCCATCGCGGACGAGCAGGAGTATCTGCGGATCGATGTCGACGGAAGCGCCGAGCCGGGCGAGAAGGCGGCCGACTTTCTGTACCTCGGCAAATACACGTACTGCAAAGTCGAGTCGACACTCGGGTCGAAGAAGGGGAAGACGATGACGCTCGCCTCCTTCAAGGTGGTCAAGGCCGTCCCCGCGACGGCCGCCAAGGGCGCGTGCGACCTGACCCGGTCGAGCGGCCTCAAGTCGTCGTCGGGCGAGCTCAGTTGGGAGATGGGGGACATGACTGCCGACCTGAAACCCGTGGCGAGGACCGGCAGCCGGCCGATCCCCGCCAAATTCCTCGGTACCTGGCAGTCAGAGGTGCAGGGCACGGTGGCGATCAAGCAGGGGGCGGTGGGTACGAGGGTCGGCAAGTACACCGGGTGGTCGATCGACTGGCGCTGCAACGGAAGCTCGGAACTGGTGTCGGCCACCAAGAACATGCTCACCATGAGCCCACTGGAACTCGACGCCTCGACGCCGCGGAACATCAGCTGCCCGCACGGCGTCCCCGAGACGATCACCTGGAAGTCGAAGAACGAACTGGAGATGCGCTACCCGGAGAGCATCGGGATCCGCCTCACTCGCGTCGAGTGAGGACGTACGCACCGGGTTCACCGGCAGCGGGCGGCTACCCGATGTCCACCACGCGCGCCCACGCGGGCGGTGAGTCCGGCACGTATTCGGGATCACCCTCGTCCCACGACGAGGACGCCCCCTGCCGAGGGAACAGACCCACCACCGTCCGGCACGGTGGTGGGGTGTCCGGCCACGGCGTCTGGCCGTCGGTCAGGACCACGATGACATCGGGGCCGGGCCGCGCTCGCAGCGCCTTGGCGAAGCCCGTGCGCAGATCCGTACCCCCGCCGCCCGTCAGCGGTATTCCCTCACCACGGCACAGCGGGTGCACGACCCGTGCCGCCGCGTCGCACGGCAGCACGGTGATCAGGTCGCGACGGCCGCCCACGGCCCGGGAGATCGCGGCCACCTCGAGGATCGCGCTGCCCAGTTCGGCATCGCTGACCGACCCGGAGGTGTCGATGACCACGGAGACCCGAGGCGGCCTGCGCCGCAGGCTCGGCAGTACGACGCCGGGCATCCCGGCCGAGCGCCGCGACGGCCGGCCGTAGGTGTAGTCCTCGCCCGCGCCCGGTCCGGAGGCCGCAGAGCGGACGGCCGCTCCCAGCAACTCCCGCCAGGGCTGCGGCGGATGGAAGGCCTCCTCCGCCCACCGCTGCCAGCCCTGCGAGGCGCTCCCCGGACGGCCGGTGATGCCCTGCGCCACCCGGAACCGGACCGCGTCCCGTTCCTGCTCGCTCAGTCCGTGCGCACCGTCCGGACCCAGCTCCCACTCCCGTTCCAGTCCGTCGGCGCCACTGCCGCAGTCCAGCCAGGAGAGGTCCTGCGTATGCCGCCCGAGCCGGAACTGGCGCAGGTAGTCCTCCATGAGCTGCCCGACGGGCAGCGCCAGGGACGCCGGCTCGACGGCGCCTGCGGGCCGGAGCAGCCCGTCACCGAACGCGTCGTCGTTGATCTCGCAGTCGGCGGCGATGTTCATCCGCAGCCGTTCGCCCGGGCCGGTCAGCCCGCGCTCCCGGGCGACCCGGTCGCTGCGCCCGTGGTGGTCGCGCAGCAGGTGCGACACCTCGTGCACCCAAACCCCGGCCAGTTCCTCCACCGGCGTCCGGTCCACGAACACCGGCGAGACGTAGCACCGCCAGTACCGGTCGACGGCCATCGTCGGCACCCGCCGCGACTCCACGGTGTGCAGGGCGAACAGCGCCGTCGCCAGGTAGGGGCGGACCCGCGCGGCCTGGAGCCGGGCGGCGAAGAGCTTGTCGAGGTCCAGTGCCCCCGGGAGGTCAAGCGTCCCCGGGAGGTCCGGTGTCCCGGGTGCGTCCGGGGCCGAAGTCCGGCCTGTCATCGGCCCGCCTTCGTGGCGACCGCGGCCCGGGCCGCCGCGCGGTCCGCTCGCCCGGACAGGGACACCACTCCGGCGAGCCGCTCGATCGACGCCGGTACGTCCCAGTCCTCCTGGCGCAGGGTGGCGAGGGTGGTCGCGGGGACGACGACCAGGTCCGGGGCCCCGGTCTCCACCGCCCGGACCAGGAGCGCCCACGCCGCGTCCCAGCGGGACTTCTCCGGGCGCCGGCGGACCGCCGCCACCACACCGTCGAGCACGGCCTGGCGCAGGTCCCCCCGCTCGGGCAGGACGGCACCCGCCGGGTCGGCGAGCAGCACTTCGGGGTCCGGGAGGTCCATCCGGTCCACGCTCGCCAGCAGCTCCAGCCCCGGACCGTCGCCCACCGTGCCCCTGACCAGGAGCGACAGTACGTCCCGGGAGGAGCCGGCCGCGGTCGCGAAGGCGATCAGGCCCAGGGTCATCTCCCAGCTCCGGGGCGACGGCCAGGGGCCGCCCCGGCGCGTCTCATTGCTGGGCAGCTGGTGTACGAGTTTGGGCCGGGCGGCGAGCAGCCCGCACACCGCGCGGCGCGCGAAGTCCACGGCCTGAGGAAGGTTCTCCGGGTCGAGCCGTGGCAGGGTCGCCCGGGGCCACGTCCCGCCGAGGCCGCGTACCACGACCTCGTGATCGTGGGTCCATTGAAGGTGAACGAACCGGTTGGCCAGAGGCGGGCTCAGCTCCCAGCCGTCGGCCGCCGAGCCCCGCGGATTGGCGGCGGCCACGATCCGGACACCGGGCGGCAGTTGCAGGGAGCCGATCCGCCGCTCCAGCACGAGTCGGAGCAGCGCGGCCTGAACGGCCGGGGGCGCGGTGGACAGTTCATCCAGGAACAGCAGCCCTCGGCCGGCCCGTACCAGGCGCACCGCCCAGTCCGGCGGGGCCATCGGAACGCCCTGCTCCGCGGGGTCGTCCCCGACGATGGGCAGCCCCGAGAAGTCGGACGGCTCGTGCACACTGGCGATCACTGTGGTCAGCGGAAGGTCAAGGGCGGTGGCCAGCTGGGTCAGGGCCGCGGTCTTGCCGATCCCCGGCTCACCCCACAGGAGGACGGGCAGGTCGGCGGCCACGGCCAGGGTCAGTGCCTCCAGCTGTGTGTCGGGGCGCGGTTCGGTGGTGGCGTCGCGCAGGAGCGTCAACAGCTCCCCGGCGACGTCGAGTTGGGAGGTGTGGGCCGGGCCGGAAAGGAAGTCGGAGGGAGAGTCGGTGGCAGCGAACGGCGTGCGTGTGGGCATGTGTGATCACCTTTGGGTTCGTGGTGAGAGGAATGGGGACGAGGGTCCCCGCGTCAGCGGGAGGTCGCGTGGCGCGGGCGTGGGCGGTCGGCACGGGAACGGCGACGCTCCCGGTGGAGGCCGATATGGCCGGGACCGGGACCGACCAGGCCTGCCCGGAACAGTCCGTAGGTGATCCGCCGCCGCGCCGCCGCCTCCAGTTCGTCCCGCAGCGCGCCGCTGCGCAGCAGTGCGTCGGGACCCAGCAGGCCCTCGACGACGGCCAGCGCACCGGCGATGTCGCCATGGTCCAGGCGGTGGCGGACGTCGTCGAGGCACTCCGGACGACGGTGCGCCTCGTCGATCAGCCGCAGGCAGGGCAGCGGCGTACCGGTCAGCGCGGCCAGCAGCTCCTCCCGCCGGATCTCGGCCGGGTCATGATCCAGCGCGGTCAACACCCCGTTGACCAGGCCGATCCGGTGCCGAGCTCCCCGGCACTCGACGAGACGCGGCTGTCCTGCCCGGTCCGGGGCCCGCGACGGACCGGCCGGCGCATGATCCGGTACCAGTGCCGAGGCGACCAGCGGGTGCAGTCGATCGACCTCGATCGCACCGGTGCGGATCAGTTCCAGGTCGGGCAGCACCCAGGTCGCCGCGTCGGGCAGGACCGGGAGCGCGGAGGCGCCGGCATCCGTGCGCGCCGCCGCGAGCCGTAGCGCGGGTGGCCCGCCGCCCCGGTCCGCGACCAGGTCCAGGACCAGCCGGTGCCGGGCCCCGAGCCGCACGACGACGCCGCCGGCCGGTCGTCCCTCGGCGTGGAGCAGCATCCCCGCCTCGGCCGGCCACCGGTCGACGGCGCAGCGGCGTCCCGGCGGCACCATCCCCGCCAGTTCCGGGTCCACCGCGGGACGGCCGTCGCCGGGCAGCGGATCGGCCCCGGACCGCACCCGCAGCTCATCGGTCCTGCGCGCGTCCCACAGGTGGCGGTGCAGGTCGAGGCGGAACCGTCGGCTGGGACGGGGGTGCGGATGACGGCGAGAGGCGGCGGCCTCGGAGCGGGATCCGTCCCACAGCGCGAGACTGATCCGCTGGCCGGCATCCGCCCAGGCCGGCGGAGTCCGGACCACGAGGTGCACCGGGCATACGCCGTCACGCCCCGCGGTGTCGTACCGCGCGAGACCGATGGTCAGCCCCGGGCGCAGCAGCCCGTCAGGCGCGATCCTCGGCAGGTGCCAGCGCAGCAGGTCAGGAGCCAGATGGCGGAGATCGGCGCGGACTTGGGCCGCGAGTTCTTGGCCATGGGTACGGGCAAGGGAACGCAGATCGAGATCGACATCGATGCCTGTGGCGGCGCACGCTCCTGCCCAGTCACCGGCAAGGCGACGGGCGGTCGCAGTCTCGATCATGGAGGGCGGCACGGCGAACTCACGCACGCGCGGCCAGAAGGAAAGACAGGAAAGGCGGGAAGGGCGGGAATTCCCATTCGCGGTCTGAGTGAGCATCAGCACTCACCTTGCGCGGACGGGACCCCCAATCTGCCAACACAAAGAGTCATCATCGCGGGGATCATAGCGTCCCTCGGCTCTGTCTGCCAGGTACTCGTGTTCGAGTGGTGCGGGCTGTGGCACGGGCGTACCGTCGAACGGTGGACAGCAGTGGACGGAACGTTCACTGACCCCTCGTGCGGGTGCGACCCCCGAGAGTGCGACACACCATGAGCAGCAGCCCGAAGCCGACTTCCGCAGACCGGACCACCACCCAGGAACCCGGCGGTGGCGGGAACGCGATGGCCCTGCTGGTCATCGCCTCGTGCCAGCTGATGGTGGTGCTGGACATCACCATCGTGAACATCGCGCTGCCGGACATCCAGCGCTCGCTCGACTTCTCCACCACCAGCCTGGCCTGGGTGGTCAACGCGTACACCCTCACCTTCGGCGGTCTGCTCCTGCTCGGCGGCCGGACCGGTGACATCCTCGGCAGGCGGCGCGTGTTCGTGTTCGGCGTGCTGCTCTTCGTGGTCGCCTCGCTGCTCGGCGGGCTGGCGCAGAACGAGGCTCAACTCCTCGCAGCACGCGCCCTCCAGGGCGTCGGCGGTGCCATCGCGTCCCCGACCGCCCTCTCCCTGGTCAGTACGACCTTCCGCGAAGGCCCGGAACGCAACCGGGCTTTCGGGGTCTTCGCCGCGGTCTCGGCGGGCGGCGGCGCGATCGGGCTGCTCGCGGGCGGGATGCTCGTGGAGTGGCTGAACTGGCGGTGGGTGCTCTTCGTCAACGTCCCGATCGGGCTGCTCATCGCCCTCGCCACGCCCCGCTGGATCAAGGAGTCCGAACGGCACCCGGGCCACTTCGACGTCATGGGCGCGCTGACCTCGACCGTCGGCATGGTCCTGCTGGTGTACGGGTTCATCAGGGCCGCGCAGGAGGGCTGGCGGGACGCGCTCACGCTGGCCTCGTTCGCCACGGCCGTCGTCGTCCTCGTGGTGTTCGTCCTGATCGAGCGGCGCTCCCGGCAGCCGATCACGCCGCTGCACATGTTCGCCGACCGCAACCGCGCGGGCACGTACGGCATCATGCTGTGCCTCGCCGCCGCGATCTTCGGGATGTTCTTCTTCCTCACGCTCTTCGTGCAGAACGTGCTGGACTTCAGCCCGCTGGCCACCGGCTTCGCCTTCCTGCCGGTCAGCGCGGTCATCGCGATCGGCGCCGGGCTGGCCTCACGGTTCCTGCCGAAGTACGGCCCCAAGCCCTTCATGGTGGTGGGGGCGATCCTGGCGGCGGCGGGCCTGGCCTGGCTGACGCTGACCGACGTCCACTCCACCTACGCGGGCAGTGTGCTCGGCCCGATCCTCGTCTTCAGCCTGGGCATGGGCATGGAGTTCGTCTCGCTCACCTTGATGGCGCTCTCCAACGTCTCCGTCCAGGAGACCGGCGCGGCCTCCGGGCTTCTCAACGCCACCCAGCAGGTGGGCGGCTCGCTCGGACTGTCCATCCTGGTCACGGTGTTCGGTACGGCCAGCACCAACGAGGCGGAGAAACAGATCCCGCGCTTCCTGGCCCAGGCGACCCCGGCCGAGCGCCTGCGCTTCGAACGCACGGGGCAGCTTCCGCCGCCCTGGTCCGACGAGGTCCTGACCGCCGGGGTCTCGGCCGCCTTCGTCGTGGCGGCGATCTTCACCGTGGTCGCCGCGGTGATCGCCGTCGTGGCGATCCAGGTCCGACCCTCCGACCTGGAACGCCTTCAGGGCGGGGGCGGCCCGGGGCCGGTCTGACGCCTACCGCTTGAGTGCTCCCGCCCGCAGCCCGTCCATGATGAGGTCCAGGAGCCGGGTGGCGCGCGGTTGCCAGTCGCCGCCGGGGTCGATCTGCCAGAGACCGCCGATGGCGAGCATGAAGTCGTCCGCGGTCACCCCCGGGCGGATGGTGCCGGCCTCCTCGCCCGCGCGGAGCAGGAGTTCGGCCGCGTCGCTCACCGGGGCATGACCTGGTTTCGCCAGGTTTCCCGGTGCGCTCAGGGCCTGACCGGATCGCTTCGGCCAGGCCGGCCTTCGCCATGGCGAACTGTGCGAGGCGGTCCATCCACTCGCGCAGCGCCTGGTCCGGTTCCCGGTTCTTGAGCAGCACGGCCGCAAAGTCGGCGACCTGCTGCATCTCGTAGCGGTAGACCTCCAGGACGAGCGCCTCGCGGTTGGGGAAGTTGCGGTAGAACGTGCCCGGCCCGACGCGGGCCTTCTTTGCGATCGCGCTCAGCGGGGTGTCCGCGGAGCGTGTCAGCTCCACGAGGGCCACTTCCAGGATGCGTTCGCGATTGCGTTGTGCGTCCGAGCGCAGGTGCGCGTCCTTCTTCTGCTGCACTCGTCCTCCTCGCGGGCTCGCGGCCGAAACCCGTCCTTGCTCAACCAGACAGCTGTCCACTACGTTTCGAGAAGCGGACAGATGTCCGTTTGAGTCCACTCTAGCGACCCGACGACGCCACGTCCCCAGTAACGTTCGAAAGAAGGCTGATCATGGCTCCCGCCCCATCGTCGACGTCCAGCACCATCACCTTGAACATCAACGGCGAGAAACGCACGCTCTCCGTCGACCACCGCACCACCCTGCTCGACGCCCTGCGCGAGCGCCTCGATCTGACCGGGACCAAAAAGGGCTGCGACCAGGGGCAGTGCGGTGCCTGCACCGTGCTGCTCGACGGTCGCCGGAGCGTGTCCTGTCTGCAACTCGCCGTGGCGGCCCAGGGGCGTGAGATCACCACCATCGAGGGCGTCGCCGAAGGGGAGCGACTGCATCCGGTGCAGCAGGCCTTCCTGGATCTGGACGGCTACCAGTGCGGCTACTGCACGCCGGGCCAGATCTGTTCGGCCGTCGCGGTGATCGAGGAACACGCCGCGGGCTGGCCGAGCGCCGTCACCGACGACGTCCGGCCCGAAGCCGGACCGCCACCACTGACCGCCGACGAGATCCGGGAGCGGATGAGCGGCAACCTGTGCCGCTGCGGCGCGTACGTATCGATTGTCGAGGCCGTCGCCCGCGCGGCCGAGGCGCAGGTGGCCGAGGAGGCAGCCGCATGAGGGAGTTCGGCTATCAGCGCGTGTCCGACGTCTCCGGCGCGGTCGCGCTCCTCGACGCAGATCCCGACGCACGCTTCCTCGGCGGCGGTACCAACCTCGTCGACTTGATGAAGACCGGCGTCGAGCGCCCCGCCCGACTGGTCGACTTACGCGAACTCCCGCTGAACGAGATCGAGTTGACCCGGACGGGCGCCTTGCGCATCGGCGCGACCGTCACCAACAGCGACCTCGCCGCCCACCCCGAAGTCCGAAGCCGCTACCCGGCGTTGGCGCAGGCGGTGCTGGCCGGCGCCTCCGGACAGCTGCGCAACATGGCCACCGTCGGCGGAAACCTGCTCCAGCGCACCCGCTGCGGCTACTTCGCCGATGTGACCAAGCCCTGCAACAAGCGTGTCCCCGGCAGCGGTTGCCCCGCCGTCGAGGGCGAGCACCACAACCACGCGATCCTCGGTGCCTCCGGCCACTGCGTGGCCGTCCACCCTTCTGACATGGGCGTGGCGCTGACGGCTTTCGACGCGGTCGTGTCGTACGAAACCGCCGACGGGCCTGGCGAGTTGCCGCTCGCCGAGTTCTACCTGCCCGTGGGGGACACCCCGCACCGGGAGACCGCGCTGCCGCCGGGGGCGCTGATCACCGGCGTCACCCTGCCGCCCGCTCCGGTCGCCGCCCGCTCCCGTTACCGGAAGGTGCGTGAGCGTGCCTCATACGCGTTCGCGATCGGCTCGCTCGCCGCCGCGCTCGACGTCCGAGGCGGCGTCGTGCAGGACGTACGCCTGGCCTTCGGGGCGGTCGCCTCCCGGCCGTGGCGGGCCCGGGCGGCCGAACGCGTGCTGACCGGTGCGCCTGCCGACGCCGAGACCTTCGCCGCCGCCGCGGACGCCGAACTGGCCGCCGCGAAGCCGCTGCCCCACAACGGATACAAGGTGACACTGATGCGCAACCTCGTCGTGGCCGTCCTGACCGAACTCGCCGAGGAGGCCGCCCGATGACCACCTCCCCCACGCGACTGAAGGGCGCCGTCGGCACCGCGCACACCCGCGTGGAGGGCCGCGACAAGGTCACCGGAGCGGCCCGCTACGCGGGGGAGATCCCCTTCACCGAACTCGCCCACGGCTGGCTGGTGGTGTCCACCGTCGCCCGGGGCCGGATCAGTTCGGTGCAGACCGCTCCCGTCCTCGCCATGCCGGGCGTGGTCACCGTCCTGCACCACGGCAACGCCCCGCGTGTGGACACCGACTACGTCGGCATGCTGGGCAAACCGGACCAGACCGCGGCCGTCTTCCAGCACGACCGGGTCCCGCACATGGGCTGGCCGGTGGCCCTGGTCGTCGCCGAGACGTCCGAACAGGCCAGGGAAGCCGCCGAAGCGCTGGTGGTGCACTACGAGGAGGAGCCGCACGACGTGGCGTTCTCCGCCGACCACCCGGACGCGTACCCGCTGGACGCCCACATGCCGGCCGTGGCGGAGAAGGGCGACCTGGAGTCCGGACTCGCCGCGTCCGACGTCGTCGTGGACGCCGAGTACACCACCCCGGAAGAACACCACAGCCCGATGGAGCCCCACGTGGCGACGGCCCTGTGGGACGGCGGCCGACTCGAGGTCGTCGACTCCAACCAGGGCACCACCTGGGTCGCGAGCGAACTCGCCAACCTGTTCTCGCTCGACCCGTCCGCGGTGCGGGTACGGTCGGAGCACGTCGGCGGCGGCTTCGGCAGCAAGGGCGTCCGGGCCCACCAGGTGGCCGCCGTGATGGCCGCGACCGTCCTGCAACGCCCCGTCCGGGTCGTGATGACGCGCCGTCAGATGTTCTCGCTGACCGGCTACCGCAGCCCCACGATCCAGCGGGTCAGGCTCGGCGCCGACGCGGACGGCCGGCTGCGCGCGCTCGAGCACCGTTCCCAGAGCCTCACCTCGACCGTGCACGAGTACATCGAGCCCAGCACCGGGCCGGCCCGGACGATGTACGACGCCGACGCCCACCACACGGCCAACCGGGTCGTACGGCTCGACGTGCCGACCCCGACCTGGATGCGCGCGCCGGGCGAGGCACCGGGGTCGTTCGCCCTGGAGTCGGCGCTCGACGAGCTCGCCGAGAAGTGCGGCATCGACCCGATCGAACTGCGCGCCCGCAACGAGCCCGAGCGGGGCCCGGTGTCCGGGCTGCCGTTCAGCGGTCGCAACCTGCTCGCCTGTTTCCAGGAGGGCGCCCGCAGGTTCGGCTGGGCCGACCGTGACCCACGTCCGGGCCTGCGCCGTGACGGACGCTGGCTGCTCGGCACCGGCACGGCCGCGGCCTCCTTCCCCGCGGGCGCGATGCCGTCCACGGCGGCCGTGACGGCTCAGGCGGACGGCACCTTCACCGTGCGGATCAACGCGGCGGACATCGGCACCGGCGCACGCACCGCGATCACCCTGGTCGCCGCCGACGCCCTTCAGGTGCCACCGGACCGCGTCCATGTGCGCATCGGGGACAGCGACTTCGGGCCGGCGGGGATCGCGGGCGGCTCGACGGGCACCCGCACCTGGGCCTGGGCGGTCTCGGTCGCGGCGGACGAACTGCGGGAGCGACTGCTGCCGGGCGCGGTCATTCCGCCGGAGGGGATCACCGTACGGTCCGACACCACCGAGGCCATCGGCGCCCTCGCCCAGAAGGAACGGCACTCCTTCGGCGCGCAGTTCGCCGAGGCCGCCGTCGACGTCACCACCGGCGAAGTACGCGTACGCCGCATGCTCGGCATCTTCGCGGCGGGCCGGATCGTCAACCCGCTCACCGCCCGCAACCAGTTCGTCGGCGGGATGACCTGGGGCATCTCCATGGCCCTGCACGAGGAGGCGGTCCGGGACCGGGCCACGGGCGGCCACTACGGCGCCGACCTGGCGGGCTACCACGTCGCCACGCACGCCGACGTACCCCTCATCGAGGCGGACTGGGTGGACGACCCCGACCCGGACGACCCGGTCGGGATCAAGGGCGTCGGCGAGATCGGCATCGTGGGCGCCGCGGCGGCCATCGCCAACGCGGTCTGGCACGCGACCGGCGTACGCCACCGGGACCTGCCGATCCGGCCCGACCGTGTGCTGCGGGCAGGCCGACATGCTTGACATCGCCGACGAGTTGACCCGGTGGGCCGAGGAGGGCCGCGACTTCGCCGTCGCCACCGTGGTGGCCGTCGGCGGCAGCGCCCCCCGCCCGCCGGGGGCCGCGCTCGCCGTCGACGCCGACGGCACCGTCATCGGCTCGGTGTCCGGCGGCTGTGTCGAGGGGGCGGTGTACGACCTGTGCGCCCAGGCGCTCCAGACCGGCAAGAGTGTCCTCGAACGCTTCGGCTACAGCGACGAGGACGCCTTCGCGGTCGGGCTGACCTGCGGCGGGGTCATCGACATCATGGTCACGCCGGTCGGCGCGGACGCGCCCGTCCGGACGGTGTTCCGCTCGGCCCTGTCGGCCGCCGTCCGGGAGGAGCCGGTGGCCCTCGCCCGGGTCGTCCGGGGCCCGGCCGAACTCCTCGGCACAGCACTGCTCGTGCGCCCGGACGGATCGTACGAGGGAGACCTCGGCGCGGATCCGAGGCCGGCCCGGACGGCGGCGGCGCAGAGCCGCGCCCTGCTGGAGGCCGGCCGCACCGGCACGGTCGACCTCTCGGAGGACGGCTCGCACTGCCCCGGCGGCGTGACGCTGCTCGTCGAGTCGAGCGTGCCGCCGCCGCGCATGATCGTCTTCGGGGCGATCGACTTCGCCGCGGCGCTCGTACGCGCGGGCAAGTTCCTCGGCTACCACGTGACCGTGTGCGACGCCCGTCCCGTCTTCGCCACCCCGGCCCGTTTCCCCGAGGCCGACGACATCGTGGTCGACTGGCCGCACCGCTACCTGCGGCGCACCGAGACCGACGGGCGCACGGCCTTGTGCGTGCTCACCCACGACGCCAAGTTCGACGTACCCCTGCTGGCTCAGGCGCTGCGGCTGCCGGTCGCGTTCGTCGGCGCGATGGGCTCGCGCCGCACCCACGCGGACCGCGACCGGCGGCTACGTGAAGTCGGCCTGACCGACGAGGAGTTGGCCCGGCTGCGATCGCCGATCGGGCTCGACCTCGGAGCCCGTACGCCCGAGGAGACCGCGCTGTCCATCGCGGCGGAGATCGTCGCGGCGCGGCGGGGCGGGACGGGCGTTCCGCTGACCGGCTCGGGGACGCCGATTCACCGGGACGGGGCAGAGCCGGCCGGGGCGGGGACGAGTCCGAGCCGTCGGACGGGGAACACCGTGCTGACGCGGTCGCGCGTGGCGAGTCTGCGGTAGCTGCCGCCGTCGGCGCGGGGGACCGGCGGCGGGCGTGGCGTCGGTGCTGCCGCCGGTCCCGAGTCCGGGCGTGGTGCGGGGCAGGCCCAGTGAGGTCGAACCGCATCACCATTTCCGCATGTCCGACCGGCATCGTCCGGTGGTCAAACCCCTGCTTCTTCATGCTCGTCTCTGCGTCGCGCGGTGTTTTCGGGTAGTTCCCGGACGCGTGGCAACGCGGACACGGCGACCCAGAGCACGCTCAGTACGGCACCCGCCGTGCCGATCCACAGGGTGGGCCGCAGGCCGAGCGCGCTGCCCAGCGTGCCGGCCAGTACCGCGCCGATCGGGCGCACTCCGAAGTTGGCTGTCTGCACCACGCCCATCACGCGGGAGCGCAGCGTGGGCGGGATGACGGCGATCAGATAGCTGTTGGCGGAGATGTCCAGGACCGCGACCCCGCAGCCGGCGCCGAGGTGCGCGGCAACCAGCGCCGTGATCACCAACGCCGCGGGGCCGCCGGCCAGCGGAACCAGCAGCAGGGGCAGGCTGAAGCCCAGGAAGCCGGTCACGATGGCCGGGCCGATGCCGATGCGCCGCACCACGCGCGGCGCGGCGTAGGCGCCGGCCAGGCCGCCGAGCCCGAACACGGCGAACACCGCCCCCATCGTCCCGGGGGTCAGTCCCAGTTCGGTGGTCCCGTACAGCACGAACAGAGTCGTCGTGAGGGTTTGGCACAGGCTCAGCATGGCGACCCCGGCCAGCAGCAGGGCCGGGGTGCGGTGCGCCGTCACCCAGCGCAGCCCGTCCGCAAGCCCGCCCTCACCGCGCGGTGCGGGCGGCGCCTCCCGCGTCCTGATACGTCCCAGGCACACCGCCGACACCAGGTAGGTGATGGCGTCCATGAGCAGGGCGAACGGCGCGGACAGTGCCTGAACCAGCGCTCCGCCCGTGCTCGGCCCGGCGACCGCGGCCACCGACCTGCTCCCCGAGAGCAGCGCGTTGCCGTCCACATACCTGTCCGCGGTGACCACGGACGCGTACACGTGGTGATTGCAGACCCGGAACAACACCGTGAGCACCCCGACGGTGAACGCCGCCGCATACAGGTGAGCCATCGTCAGCGTGCCCCACGCATACGCCAGCGGCAGGGAAGCGATGGCGGCGAAGCGCCCGATGTCCGCGACGATCATCGCCCTGCGCCGGTTGGTCTGCCGGTCCGCCCAGGCCCCGCCGGGGATCGACAGCAACAGCGAGGGCAGCAGCTCCGCCGCCGTCAGCCACCCCATCTCGGCCGCGCCCGCGTCCAGCAACAGCACGGCGGCCAGCGGCACCGCCAGGTACGAGATCTCGTCCCCGACCAGCGAGATGCTCTGCGCGCTCCAGTACAGCCGGAACCCCCGCTGCCGCAGCAGCCCTCCCCGACGACGCCCCGCCCTCAAACCCACCCTGCCCATCAGGTGGTCCGGACGGTGATGTCACACGCGCTGTGGGCCCCTGGGCCCGCAGCGCGCCCGATCCGCCGCCGGACAGAATGCGGCACAAGGTCGCGTACAGGCCCGGTCACCCGACGACCCCGTGTGCGGCGGTGGGCAGAGCCAGCAGCATGATGTGGGAGACGGGCTCGTCGTCTGCCGGCCGCCAGTGGCCGATCCGGCGGTAGCCCCATGCGGCGTAGGCGGCGTGCGCCGGTGCGGCTTCCGGATCGGGCCGCATCGCCAGCGTGACGCGCTCCACGCCCAGGCCCTCCAGGAGGTGGGCGTGCAGCCGGGCCGCCACGCCCTGCCGCCGCCATCCGGCCCGTACCGCCAGTTCGACGATGCCCAGCGTGCGCTCACCGCTCTCGGCCGCGAACTCCGCTGTCGTCTCCTCCTCCATCGCCTTCCACCAGCCGGTGTCCGGCGGCAGGGGGTAGCCGAAGGCGTAGCCGACGGGCAGGTCGCCGCAGCGGGCCACGACGAGGCGGGCGCGGGGAACCCTGACCTCCTGCGCGAAGCGGTCCACGAAGTCGGCGATCTCCTTCGTGCCTTCGCAGTACGGCGGTTCGGCCCAGATCTCCTTGTACATCGGCAGCACGACGTCCAGCTGCACGGCGCACTCCAGCCCCTCCCACCGCTCCACCGTGATAGGTGGGTTCCCCATCCGTCTCCTCCCGTCTGCTGGCACCAGCCGGAGCCGGGGTCGGCTAGCGCCTGCCCGGACCAACAGGGATGGACCTGCGGCCACTGACGCCCGAGTTGCCCTTCGCAGTGGCGGGGTGGCGGACAGACCGGCGGGTACCGGCGCCCGGGCTGCCCTTCGCGGTGGCGGGGCGGTGCACGGGCCTGCGGGTACCGACGCCCGGACCGGACTTCGCGGTGGCGGGGCGGTGCACGGGCCTGCGGCTACCGATGCCCACTCCGCCGCCCTTCGAAGTCGCGGGGCAGAGTACGGGTGTGCCCGGGGCAGAGGCGAGGGCCTCGGTCGCCACCTCAGGGTCCATGAGTGCGATCATGTGTGCGGTCCTCCCGCTGTCCAGGGCCGATGGGGCAACGAGACGCCGCGGACGGCCTTCTGCCTCGTCGTCTGCGTCACCGCTCTCGGTGACGGCTCGCTCATCGTCTGCTGACAGCACGCCGGCGGAAACCTGAAAGGTTATAGGGCGCCCGGCGTCGTGGGCGGTCGCGGGTCCGCTGCGGTGTTCAGGCCGTCCAGTAGTGGGGGATCGAGGTGCAGACCGCGAAAACCGCCGGGAGCGCGTGCCCGGAGTGACGCTCCTCGGCGATGCCGCGCACCTGATGCCGCCGTCCGGTGACGGCGCGAACCTCGCGATGTTCGACGGCGCCGAACTCGGTAAGGCCGTCGCCGCTCACCCGGACGACTTCGAGGCGGCACTCACCGCCTACGAGGAGGCGCTGTTCCCGCGCACCGAACCGTTCTACGCCGAGGCGCACGACATACTGGACCTCTGCCTCGGCGAACGCGCACCGTTCGGATTCATCGACCTCTTCAACGGTGATCCCCAGGGCCTGGACGCGACACAGGAACAGCTCTGAGCCACGCCTCCGGCGGACCCTGTGCCGCCGTTGCGAGCCGCGCTACTGAGCCGGAGCGTCCACTCCCGGCGCGTACCCGGGGTCCCGGTTGAACACCGGGTGGTAGCTCTCCGGCGGTGCGAGGTAGGTGGCGGGCAGGCCGCCGGTGTCGATGACGATCTGGTCCACGGCGATCGCGGCGTCGACCATGAAGAGCCGCAGGACATGCTCGCCGGGCTCGGTGACGGTCACGGTGGCGGTCAGCTTCTCGATGCCCTCCTCCACATTGCGGGCCCAGGCGTCCCCCCGGTTGCCGGTGGCGACGGCCTGCCCGGACAGGACGGTGACCGGCTGGTCGTCGAGTGCGACGGCCACCCGGCGCTGTCCGCGCTCGTCCAGGGAGGGCAGGCGGAAGACGGTGACCGGGAAGCTCCCGGTGCTCGTGAACCGCACCCGGTATCCCAACTCCGGCGCCCGGCTCGGGAAGTCACCGGTGACCGGCGCCGCCGTCGACGGCACGGCCTCCACGGCTCCCGTACGACGGCCCAGCCCGCGCACGGTCCGCCAGCGGGCTCCGCCGCGCGCCACCCGACGGTCGAAGTGCCCGGCGTCGATCGAGACATAGCCGTGCGCCTCGACGAACGCGCGGGCCCGCTCCCTCTCGCTGACCACACGCAACGGCACCTCGACGCGCTGTCCGGCACCGGTGAGGACGACCGCGGACTCGTGCGCGCCCTCGGGAACGCGCGCCCAGTCGATCTCCACCCACACCCGGGTCTGCTCCGTCATAGAGCCGCCCGCCGAACTCAGCCGCACCCACGGATGGCCGGCCTCGGCCGCCCAGTCCACCGCGAGGAAACCGGTGTTGAAGACATCCACGAAGCGTCGGTCCCGGGTGTAGGAGGAGAAGGACAGCGGGCGTTCCGCTCCCGTCTCGTTGCCCTCGGCGGCCACCCCCAGCCCGGAGGTCTCCTGCCGGGCGACCCGGGTGACGGCCGGGCGGCCCGGCGCCTTCGGGATCTGCGAGGGGTACGGGTTGACGATCCCGTCCCATTTCCCGCCCGCCACCTCGGTGTTGTACCGCTTGGTGATCGCCGCCTCCGCGGCGTGGGCGGCCTCGGCCAGGTCCGCGAAGCGATTGGTCCCGGCCCCGCGCCCCTGCCGGAGGGCGAGCGCGTTGCGGTCCGCCCAGTAGTACTTCAGGTTCATCAAGTACGCGCCGTGCACCGGGTATTCGACAAGCTCGTAGAAGGCGTCCCGGTAGGACTCGGGCAGCTTGGCCCCCGTCGTTCGGGCCCGCTCCAGCAACCGCTCGTACGCCGCCAGCCGGCGTCCCGCCTCGTCGCCGTGATGCACCACGGAGAACATCGCGCGGTCGATGAACTCCGGGCGCCGCTCGGCCGCGAGGCGGTAGTACTCGGTACGGATCGCGGCGATCTCCCGGCCGTGCCGCTGCCCGAACTGCCGTCCGGCCCACTCGGCCAGGAAGTCCTCGACGTGGTCGGCGTCCCACCGGTCCACGTCCCAGGCCATGTCCATGCTGAAGGCCAAGCCGGTCTCGATCGACTTGAGGTCACCCACGTTGAAGATCCACATGCGGTCGACACCGTGCTCGTACACCCGGCGCAACTCCTGCCAGACCTTGGACAGTTGCGTGGTGTCCAGCCACAGGTAGCTGCGCGGACGGCCCCAGTAGGACAGGTGGTAGTAGATGCCGTTGCCGCCCGGGCGCACGCGCTCCGCGTCGTTCGGCAGCTGGCGCATGTTGCCGTGGTTGTCGTCGGGCCAGATCAGCGTGACGTCCTCGGGGACCCGCACGCCCGCGTTGTACAGCTCCAGAACTTCCTTGTACGGGATGAAGATCTGCGGCTCGGCCGCGGTGCCGACCTCCTCGGCCAGGATCCGGCGCTGGTCGGCGATGATGTCGTTCATCACCACGACCTTCTCCGGGACGGTGGTGGCGTACTTGGTCTCCAGCGCGCTGTCGTGCAGTCCGCGCATGCCGAGCGTCCAACTGCTCTCGTAGGCCGCGTTCTGTCTCGCCCGGGCTCTCCAGTAGTCGGAGATGACACCGGGGTTCACCGTGTAGTCGTAGACCGGCGGGGTGCCGTCCGCACCGGGGTGCTCCTTCGCCCACGGCTCCCACTCGTGGACGCCGTTGCGCAGCAGCGCCTCGGGGTGGCTGGAGCCGACGACGATGCCGTAGCGGTCGGCCAGTTCGGGGTTCTCCCGGTGTTTGTTGAAGAAGTCGGAGTACGGATGCATGGCCGGCCACAGGTAGTTGGCCTTCAGACGGAGCAGCAGCTCGAAGACGCGCTTGTACGTCTCGGGACCGATGTTCTTGTCCGGCTCCTGGGTGCGCCGGGACCAAGTGGTCAGGTTCTGCTCGTCGTTGATGAAGACGCCCCGGTAACGGACGGACGGCTCGTACCGCTTGAGTGGGCCCGCGGGCACGGTGAGGGTGTCGCGGTGCTCGACGGGGACGTCGGCCCACCAGTACCACGGCGAGACCCCGATGCGCTCCGAGGTGTCGTAGATCCCGTAGATCGTGCCGCGCCGGTCGCTTCCGGCGATGACCAGGGCGCGGTCCACGCCGGGCAGCGGGCGGTTCACCACCTGGGTCACCGATGCCTCCCAGCGCCCCTTCACCCCGGAGACGTCCAGGCGCCGTTCCGCGACGAGCCGGTCGACGACGGGGCTCGCTCCGAGGGTGCCCACCAGGACCAGGAGGGCCGCCCGTTCGGGCAGGGCGTGGCGCAGCTGCGGCCGTACCCCGGTGACCCGTTCCACGTCCGCCTGTAAGTCTCCCGCCGCCCGGATGACGGCGGGGTCGTCGGCCGCGTCCACGAAGATGTCGACGGCCGCGCCGCCCCGCACCAGCGGGAAGTCCGCCCCCGACGAAGCGGCTCGGGCGGTCGGGGGAAGCACCGCGGGGAGCAGCGGGGCGACCCCAACGGCTGCCATGCCTCGCAGGAACGACTTACGGGTCAATGGTTGCGACGGGCCCTGTGGTTCGTTGTGCGGCACGAGACGCTTCCTTTCCGCGCCGGGCCGCGACGGCTTCTCGTGCGGGCCGTGTGCGGAGCCGACGCATGGGCGGTCGGGAGAAGGCCGAAGAGCTGCGAAGCAGCAAGCGCGAGTGCGTTGGCTTGGTCGGGCGCGGTCAGAAAGCGCTTGCTATGCGCTACGGAACCCTAGGCCAGGTCCGGAGGAGGCGTCCAGAGTTGTGCGGGATCGGGGTTGCAGGTTGGGAAGGGCCCGGCTGGTGGGGCTGGTGGGGCTGGTGTGTCTTTTTGGGTCTGGTGGGTCTGGTGGGACCGGCGGGGCGGATGGTGCGAATAGGTCAACGGGGAGCGGGGCCGGGGGCCGGTCAGGCCGTCGACGGGGCGGGTTCGGTGCGTGGGCGTCAGCTACGGCTCAGGCCGGCCGGATCGCTCCGCGGATCGCCGACTCGCCGGCGTGGAAGATCGACTCCTCGCGTATGTACGCCCCCGGGCTCGGCGCGTGAACCATCATGCCGTTGCCGACGTAGAGGCCCACATGGCTGAGGTCGTCGAAGAAGAAGAGCAGGTCCCCGGGCAGCACCCCGGAGAGGGCGACCGGCGTGCCGACGCTCGCCTGCGCCTGCGTGGTACGCGGGAGTTCGACTCCTACGGCCTTCCAGGCGGCCTGGGTCAGCCCGGAGCAGTCGTACGATCCCGGCCCGGCCGCACCCCAGACGCACGGCCTGCCGATCTGGGCGCGGGCGAAGGTGAGTACTTTGGCGGCCTTTGTGTCGTGTCCGGGGGATGTCACCTGGTCACTGAGGGGGTGGTTCGGGTTGGTGGGCAGGGTGGTGGTGACCGGGTGGGCCGTGTTGGCGGGCTGGCCTGTGGTGGGGGAGTAGCCCGTGTCGGTGGGCAGGTTCGTGGCGAGGGATCGGCTCGCAGTGGCGGGCTGGCTCGTGGCGAGGGAGTAGCCCGTGTCGGTGGGCGTGCCTGTCGTGAGGGACTGGCTTGCGGTGATGGGCTGGCCTGGTGCGACGGGGTAGCTCGGGTTGGCGGGTTGGCCGGTGGGGAGGGGGTAGCTTCCCCTGTTGGTGGGCTGGCTCGTGTTGAGGGGGTAGGTGCCTGTGTCGGTGGTCTGTCCGGTGGGGAGGGGGTGGTTTCCCGTGTCGGCGGGTGTGGCCGTGATGATTGGGTTGGCCCCTGTGTCGGTGGGCTGGCCGGTCGTGTGGGGGTAGTTTCCCGTGTTGGTGGGCTGGCCCGTGTTGAGGGGGTAGGTGCCTGTGTCGGCGGGCTGGCCCGTGGCGACTGGGTAGGAACCCGTGTCGGCGGGTGTGCCCGTGACGACTGGGTAGCCCCCTGTGTCGGCGATCTGTTCCGTGGCAAGGGGGTAACTACCCGAGTCGGCGAGCGTGCCCGTGATGACCGGGTAGCCGCCTGTGTCGGCGGCCTGCCCCACGGCGAGGGGGTAGCCGCCGGTGTCGCTGGGCACGCCCGTCGTGAAGGACTGGCTCGTGGTGATGGGCGAGTCGGCCGTCGTGAACGTGGTCGGCTGTTGTTGCTGCCAGTTCGCTTCGGTCGCGTAGTGGGTCGGTTCCGTGGCCCAGGTGTTCTCGGCGGGGCGGGACTCGATCGCCGTGAGCGGTGTGCTGAGTGTGGCGGCGTGGTCGGCCAGCTGTTCGCGGGCCAGGGTGAGCTTGTGCCGGTTCCGTTCCTTGGTGGCCTGCAGCGAGGACTGGCCCGGCTTGGTGGCTGAAGCGGGCAGCGCCTGGGGAGCCTCCTGCCGCGTTCCCGATCCGCTCGGCAGTGCGGGGGCGGCCTTGGCGGTCAGCTCCGGCACAGTGGGGTCCGCGGTCTTCGGCTCAGGCTGGGTGAGGCCGGCCGCCGGGCGCGCGGGCCGGGTCTGGGCGGCCGGACGGACCGGCTTGCGGTCGGTCGGCAGGAGCGCCGGGACGGTCGGCCCCAGCTTCGCGCGCGCCACCTCGAACCACTGCCTGGCGACTTCGGCGAGGGCAGGGTCGGCGGGCTCGCGGGTGTCGGAGGGTTCGGCGGTCACCGAACCGGCCCGGGCGGCGCGCTCGTTGTCGGTCACCGAACCGGTCCGCCGCCCCGGCGAGCCCGCCTTCGTCGCACGGGTCGCGTTGTAGTTCCCCGTGGCGGTCTCGGCCTGGTCGTAGAGGGTGTTGACTCGCTGCCGGACCTCTTCGCGGCTCGGCCCGTCGTCCCCCGTCGCGGGCGTGGCGCCCGCGGGCTGCGAGAACAGGGCCACGGAGGTGAGAGCCGCCGTCGCGAGCGCGGAGTTGCGCATGCCCGGGAGGCTGCTCCCTCCGGGACGCGAGGTTCGTTCCGGCGCCATGGGAGACGTACTCCTTCCGTACTCCGCCCACTGAATCGACCCGTCGAGTGCCGGGTCGGTCCCGGGGTGGGCGAGAACTGGATGTCAACCTAGCCAACTTGTGTGCCTGGTGTGAAGATTGAAGCGTTAAATGTCCGATACGTATCTGTGACCTTCGTCCCTGCGCCCCGCCGCGCTCGGCTTGCTGCTAGCCCCGCGCCGCTCCCGCCACGCCTCGTAGTGGTCGAGCACCGTCTCCTCGATCGGGCGGTAGATGATGCCCAGTTCGCGCACGCTGCGGCTGTTGTCCACCTGGAACCGGATGCCGAGGTGTCTGCGGATGTAGTCCTGGGTGAGGCCGAAGGCCGGGCCCAGGACACGCACCGGCCAGTGCGGGAGCGCGGTGCGCGGAAGGCGGAGGTCGCGGGGGTGGCGGCCGCGGATGATGCGGGACATCTCGCGGAACGACGTCATGGTCCGGGCCGCGACGATGTACCGCCCCTTCGCGTCCGGACGCTCCGCCGCCGCGATGTGCGCGTCGGCCACCTCGCGTACGTCGGCCGTCGTGAAGCTGAAGTCCGGCGCGCCGTAGAAGAAGTAGCCCTTGAACAGCTCGTCCAGCAGGAACAGGCTGCCGGATTCCGACGACGGGGCGAGCGAAGGGCCCAGGATCAGGCCGGGGTTGACGGACACCATGCGCCAGCGGTCCTGGGCCGCCTCCGCCTCCCACGCCGCCCGTTCCGCGACCGTCTTCGCGTAGTGGTAGGGGTTGTTCTCCACCGTGCTCGTGGCGTTGAAGTACTTCTCCGACAGCACCTGGTCGTCCATGTCCAGGACGTCGGCGTAGTCGCCGAAGATCGCGCCGACGGTGGAGGTGAAGACCAGCCTGTCGACCGTCGGCGTCCGCTCCACGCTCGCCAGCACGTTGCGGGTGCCGAGCAGCGCCGGGTCGACCATGTCCCTGCGGCCGTCCTTGATCTTCTCCGGCATCAAGAACGGTGACGCCACATGGAAGACCACCCGGCAGTCGCGCATCGCCTCGTCGAAGGAGCCCTGCTTCAGCAAGTCCGCCTCGAACAGGGCCAGTCGGTGAGGAAACGCCTCCTGCATCTCCCGCAGCGGCGCCACCTTCGTCGCGTTCGCGAGGCTGCGTACGGTGGTGTGGACCCGGTAGCCCCGCTCCAGCAGTCGCCGGACCAGATGACTGCCGACGAAACCGCTGCCGCCGGTCACCACCACAGTCGTCTCCCCGCCTGTGTCCACGCCCTCACTCCTCGCCTTCACTCCTCAATCCCGGGCACCGGTTGGTCCGAGGGCCCGGCGATCCGCCCCGCGATCAGGGTCGGGCATGTTCCGGCCCAAAGGGAATACGGCGCCGGGTGCCGGTTCGGGGCGGTGGATGCCGCGCGGGCGGTAGCCGAGTGCGTCGGACCGGCCAAGCAGGTCGGCGAGGAGCCAGACGATGGCCAGCCACATCTCGGTGCCCTGGAGCCCCGGCTCCGGACCGGGGCCCGCGGTGCCGGGCCCGAAGCCGAAGCCCCGGCCGTCCCGCCAGCGGGGGAGGGCAGCGGCCAGCTGCCGCTCGGCCCACCCACGGATCTCGGCCGTACGGTAGCCGCTGCCGCCGCCCGTCCCGAGCTGCCGGGTGCACAGCCACAGCGGGTGGGCGACGTCGAGCACGTTGCAGGCGTTCTCCTGTCCCGCGCCGAAGTAGCGGGAGTCGCGGGCGTGGTCCAGTACCGCGTCCACGACCCGCTCCGGGTGCGGCACGGGCAGCCCGAACTGGGCGAACGAGCCTCGCGTCAGCCGGTAGTAGCCGTTGACCACCTGCAACCGCCCGGCCCCGGGCGAGGGGACGCCCCACATCCCGGTCCACGGATCGGCCCGGGACAGCAGCCAGCCGAACAGCGCCTCCCACGCGCCCGACTCCCTACCGCGGTCCTCGCCGCGCCGCACGTTCCAGTGGGCGGCCGTGGCCCAGGCGTCGATCCAGGCTCCGGCGCCCCACGCGCCGTCCCGCCAGGGCAACTCCTCAAGTCGAGCGACCAGTTGACCAGCCGTCATGTCCCTTGCCCCGCAGACCCGGTGCGGGAAGGCGGCATCCAGCAGGTCAAGGGCGTAGCCGACGCAGAGGATGTGGTACAGCGCCGCCCCGTCACGAGGAAAGCGGTCCTCCGGCAATGACTCGCCGAACTCCGGCACCAGTCCCGTGTCCGGGTCCTGGAATGCGCCCAGGCGCCCGACATGCTCGTCGGCCGGCAGTTGCCCGGGCGCCGCGCCCAGCAGCAGGTCGGCGATCTCCACGGCGTCGCAGTGCGCCCGTACGGTGGGCGCCGTACCGGGACGGTCGACGTACCGGCCGCCGTCCCAGCACCCGGCCAGCAGGTCCGCGGCCTGGGCGCGGGCGGTGTCGGCGAACCGGGCCAGGGTGTCCTCGCCGCGCCCGGGGCGGATGGCCGGGGCCGCTCGGGTGTCGCGCCGGTCGCGCAGCGGGCGTGCCGGGTTCCCGGCGGCCACGGTCCACGCCGGGAGATCCTTGGTGACCACCGCTCCGGCGCCGATCACACAGTGGTCGCCGAGGGTCACGCCGTCCACCACGACCACGTGCGAGCCGATCCACACATCGTCGCCGACCTTGATCCCCAGGCTGGTGAGCGGCTGTTGGAATACCGGCCGGTCGGGGGACATGGAGTGGTTGAATCCGAGCAGCGAGGTGTGGGCGCCGATGCGTACGCCGCTGCCCAGGGCGACCGTGCCCCGCACGGTGGTGAACGGGTTCAGCGTGCAGTCGGCGCCGGTGGTCAACTCCCCGGTGACATAGGCATGAGCGGCGATGTACGAACCGTCCCCGAGCCGCAGCCGCTCCGGGAACACCGCCGCGGACTCGGCGACGTAACACCGCTCCCCGATCTCCGTGTCCCCGCCGATCGCCCGTTGCCGCTCCCGCTGGCCGACGCGCTGTTCCCCGGTCGCCTCCTCGGCGAACAGCCAGGGACAGTGGTCGAAATGCCGTACGGACTGTACGGAGTGCTCCTGTTGTTGATCCATGTCCGCACGCTAGGCAGCCGGACGCCTGGCGGGGAAGGCCCAGCGGGCCCTACAGCTCCCTCGGCCTGACCAGCCCCGTCTCATAGGCGAGCACGACGGCCTGGGCGCGGTCGCGCAGGGCCAGCTTGGCGAAGATGCGGGCCACGTGGGACTTGACCGTGGCCTCGCTCAGGGTCAGTTCGGCGGCCAGCTCCGTGTTGGACAGACCGCGGCCCAACAGGGTCAGCACCTCCAGCTCGCGGGGCGTCAGGGCCGTCAGGTCACCGTGGACGGCGGGTGGGCGAACGGCGTCCGAGGCGAAGCGCTCCACCAGGCGCCGGGTGATGGATGGCGCGAGCAGGGCGTCGCCCGTGTCGACCAGCCGTACGGCCGCCGCCAGATGCTCCGGGGTGACGTCCTTCAGCAGGAAGCCGCTGGCCCCGACCGACAGTGCCGTATAGACGTAGCGGTCCAGGTCGAAGGTGGTCAGCATGAGCACCCGGCAGTCCGGGGTCTGTTCCAGGACGCGGCGGGTGGCCTCCAGGCCGTCCATGACCGGCATGCGGATGTCCATCAGCACGACGTCCGGCTTGAGTTCGCGTGCCAGCGTGACCGCCTCCGCCCCGTCGGCCGCCTCGCCGACCACCTCGATGCCCCGGGCGGTCAGGATCAGCCGGAAGCCGGTCCGGATCAGGTTCTGGTCGTCGACGATCAGCACGCGGGGAGTCCGCTCGGCCGCGGTCACGGGCGGTCCAGGGGGATGCGCGCCCGGACCCGGTAGCCGCCGCCGAGGCGGCGCCGCGCGTCCAGGTCCCCGCCGTACACCGCGACCCGCTCGCGCAGCCCGAGCAGTCCGCGTCCCGTGCCCTCCCGGTGCCGGGGCGCCGTCCGCGCGGGAGTACCGCCGGTCAGGACACTCGGCCCGGTGTTGAGCACCTCCACGCGCAGGGCGTGGTCCGCGTACCGCACGGTGACCTCGGCCTTGCCTCCGTCGCCGTGGCGGAGCGCGTTGGTCAGCGCCTCCTGGACGATCCGGTACGCGGTCACGTCGATCCCCTGCGGCAGCGGGCGCGGCTCCCCGGAGATCCGCACCTCGACGGGCAGCCCGGCGAACGAGATCCGGTCGACGAGCGCGCCGAGCCGGTCGAGGCCGGGCTGCGGCGCAAGGTCCTCAGCGCCGCGGACGTCACCCCCTTCGCCCCCTTCCTCGTATGCCGCGTCTTCCCCGCTCTGCGACGGCGCCAACAGCCCCAGCAGATGCCGTAGATCGGTCATCGCGCCGCGTCCCGCGTCCTCGACGGCCCGCAGGGCAGCCGCGGCCTCGTCCGGCATCGTGCCCAGCACCTCGCGGGCGGCCCCGGCCTGGACCACCATGAGGCTGACGTTGTGGCTGACGATGTCGTGCAACTCCCGGGCGATCCGGTCGCGTTCGGCCGCGACCGCGGCGCGCGCCGCACTCTCCCGCTCCCGCTCCAGCAGCCACCCGCGCTCCCCGACGGCCGCCTGCCACCGCCGCCGCGTACGCCACAGCGCCACCGCCAGCCATACGACGGCCGCACACGCCACCCCCACCGCCGCCATCAGCGCGTTCGTCTCCCCGTCCGACACGAGGCCCACCTTGGCAGACCGGCACCCGATCCGCATCAGCCTGTGGATTCAGGGCCCTGCATCTCCAGGATGAGGACGGCCCGATCTGCCATCCCGGGAGGGATGTTCAGGCCACGGTCCGCTCCGTAGCGTCGTACGCATGATCGCTGAGGAGAGCAAGGGAGAGGCCGTCGTACGACTCGACGGTGTGCGCAAGGAGTACGGCGAGACGACCGCGCTGGACGGCGTGTCGCTGGAGATCCGGGCGGGGGAGGCGGTCGCGGTGATGGGGCCCTCGGGGTGCGGCAAGTCCACGCTGCTCAACATGATCGCCGGGTTGGACCGGCCGACGGGCGGCTCGGTCGTCGTGCACGGCGAGAGCGTGGGGGAGTTGAGCGAGAAGGGTCTCGCCCTCTACCGGCGGCGCCGTATCGGCATGATCTTCCAGTTCTTCAACCTCGTCGACGACCTGTCGGCGCTCGACAACGTCGCCCTGGCCGCGCAGTTGACCGGATCCCCGGCCCGGCAGGCCCGTCGCCGCGCGCTGGAGCTCTTCGACGAACTCGGCATCGCCGACCGCCGCAACGCCTATCCGGCGGTGCTCAGCGGCGGCGAGCGGCAACGCGTCGCCGTGGCACGGGCGTTGATGAACCGCCCGGCCCTCCTGCTGGCCGACGAGCCGACCGGCGCCCTGGACAGCCGCGCCGGCGAGCAGGTGATGGACCTGCTGCTCGACCTCAACCAGATCGGCCAGACACTGATCCTGGTGACCCACGACGAGCACCTCGCCCGCCGCTGCGCCGGCAGGCTGGTCGAGATCACCGACGGCCGGGTCACCGGCGAGCACACCCTGGAGCCGAGCGCATGAGGGCGGTGTGGCGGGCCGCGCGCGCGGCGGTGCGGCGGCGCAGACTCCAGACCCTCGTCATCGCCCTGATCACGCTGACCTCGACGGCGGCGATCGTGGTGGCGCTCGGTCTGCTGGACGCGGCCTCCGCGCCGTTCGACAAGGCCTTCGGCAAGCAGCGCGGCCCCCATGTCATCGCGGCGTTCGATCCCGCCCGGGTCTCGGACGCGCAGTTGGCGCGGGCGGCCCGGCGATCGGGTGTCGAAGCCGCGGCCGGGCCCTTCGCCCAGGCCACGGTCGAACTGCCGCGCGAGACCATGAACTTCGGCCTGGGCACCGACCTCACGGTCGTGGGCCGCGCAGGCCCCGGGGGCCTGGTGGACCGGCTGGACCTGTGGGCGGGCCGCTGGGCGACCCGGCCGGGCGAGGTCGTCCTGAACCGGGACCCGGAATGGACCATGGACCACATGGGCGAGAGGCTCCAGGTGCCGTCGGGCCCGGACCTCACCGTCGTCGGGTTCGCCTTCGACCTGAGCCAGAGCGCGGACGCCTGGGTCGCCCCCGAGCAGAGCGCGGCGCTGCACCCGACGGCCACGCAGATGCTCTTCCGCTTCACGGACGCCGCCTCGCAGGACCGGCTCCGCGTGAGCCTGTCCGCCGTCACCGAGGGGCTGCCGCAGGACGCGCTGATCGCCTCCCGGTCGTATCTCACCCTCAAGGAACAGATAGGCAGCGCGGCCCGCGCGTACACCCCCTACCTGATGGCCTTCGGGATCCTCGGCATCGTGGTGGCGGTGCTGATAGTCGCCAACGTGGTCAGCGGGGCGGTGATCTCCGGCTTCCGGCACATCGGCATCCTCAAGGCGCTGGGCTTCACCCCGGGACAGGTGGTCGCCGTCTACCTCACGATGATCTCCGTCCCGGCCGTCGTCGGCTGCGCGCTCGGTACCCTCGCCGGCAACCTGCTGTCGCGTCCCTTCTTCGAGTTCGTCTTCACGGGGCCCGACGCCGGGGTGTTCCACGGCAGCGTCTCCGTCGCGCCCTGGGTGAACGCCCTCGCCCTGCTCGGGATGCCCGCTGTGTGCGTCCTGGCCGCGCTCGCTCCGGCGGCGGGCGCCCACCGGCTGTCCGCGGCGCGGGCGATCAGTGCGGGCAGCGCCCCGCGCGCCGGGCGGGCGCCCGGCATCCAGCGCCGGCTGGCGGGCAGCAGGCTGCCGCGGTCGGTCAGCCTGGGGGTGGGCCTGCCGTTCTCCCGGCCGGGCCGCAGCGCCCTCACGCTCGCCGCCGTGGTCCTGGGCGTGACCACCGTGACGTTCGCGACCGGCCTGGCCTCGACGATGACGAAGTTCGGTAACGCGGGCCGGGACGCCTACCAGGTCACGGTGTACGCGAGTAACCACAAGGACGGCAAGGAGATCCAGCCGGAACACAGCGACCTCGAACTCCAGTCGCTGCTGCGTTCCCTGCCCGGCGCCCGCGAGGTCACCGCCAGATTCGACATCGAAGCACGCGTGGCGGGCTCCGCGCACGAGGTGATGCTCGAAAGCCGGCGGGGTGACCGGCCGCAGCTGGACAGCGTGCTGACGAAGGGCCGGTGGACGCACCGAACCGGTGAGGTCGTGGCCGGCTCGGCCTTCCTGCGCAAGAACGACCTGCGGGTCGGCGACCGCATCCGCCTGGAGAAGGGCGACCGGGACGCGGCGGTGATCATCGTGGGGGAGTACATGCAGAGCGACCGTCGGACGGTCGTCACCGACTCGACGACGCTGACCACCCTGGCCCCGCTGGAGAAACCCATCGCCTACCACGTCAAGCTCCGTGCCGGAGCGGACCCGGCGGCCTATGTCCGCGCGGCCCGGGCGGCCGACCCCGGGATCACCCCTGACCCGGTCGGCGCCAACACCATCACGCAGACCATCGTCGGCTCCGCGTCGGTCCTCACTCTGATGCTGGCCGTGGTCGCCGCGCTCGGCGTCTTAAACACGGCTGTCCTCAACACCCGCGACCGGCGCCGCGACCTGGGCATGCTCAAGTCGATCGGCATGACACCACGTCAGGTCACCGTGATGACGGTGACGTCGATGGCGGTGCTCGGCGTGCTCGGATCCGTGCTCGGTGTCCCGTTGGGCATGGCGGGCCACCAGCTGGTGGTACCGCGGATGGCGGACGCGGTGGACATCACCCTGCCGTCGTCCATGATGGAGGTCTGGCAGGTCCCCGCCCTCCTCGCCCTGGCCCCCGCGGGCGTCGCGATCGCCGTCCTGGGCGCGTTCGTCCCGGCGCGGAGCGCCGCGCGGCTGACGGTCGCGGAGGTGCTGCACAACGAGTGACAGGGCCTGGGAGGTCGCCCAGCTGGTTGCTTGTCTGTACAAATATCACTACGCTATGGGTCACCTGGGGAATCAAAGACGAGTGTGGAAGCTTGCGCAGACATGTATATTGTCGGCAACGCCGCTTGGGAGGCTCCCCGATGACCGCCATCTCTTACGCGTCCACCGCGTCCTCCGACCAGGTCATGTGGAGCAAGGTCCTCGCTTTGCACACGCATGTCGAACGCCAGCTCACCCAGGCGCTACAGCGCAAGCACGGCATCGGCCTGTCGGAATTCCGTGCCATGGAGTGTCTCGCCCAGGCCGCCGACAGCGAGCTGCGCATGCAGGACCTGGCCGACAAGATCGGCCTCGGTCAGAGTTCGGTGACGCGACTGGTCGGCCGTCTGGACGCGGCCGGCCTGGCCTTCCGTGACCTGTGCCCCGACGACAAGCGCGGCGTGTACGCGGTGATCACCGACGAGGGCCGGGAGCGCTACGCCGCCGCCCGGAGCACCTACGACGAGGTGCTGAGCTCGGCGCTGAACACCGTGGGAGCCGTCCCCGAGCTGGCCCGCACGGTCCAGGCGCTGCGCAGCGGCGTCTGACCGGAGTCCTTACCGCCTCCCTGCCACGACCCGCCCCTGTGGACGGGCCACACGAGAGCCGCCCCGCTGCCCCGGGCGGCTCTTTGCGTTCCGGGATCCGGCGCCGCAGGACAGTGAACGCGGCCTGGCCGCGTACATGCCGGGCATGACCGGGACGTCGTTCCTGCTCGCGCTCGGCCCGTCCCTGCTGGCGACCCTGCTCGGGACGGCGAACTCGCCGGAACCCAGCCCGAGCGGCATTGACAGCTAGATACATGTTCATGCAATCTCTATCCGTCCGTTTGAGGTCTTGCGGCAGGGTCCCATGGCGGACATCTACATGCACGTACAAACAAATATTAAATGAAAGGACTGCCATGCAGTGGCTCTACCTCGCCATCGCGACCATCTTCGAGGTCGCCGTCGCCATCGCTGCCGGCAAGGCCGAAGGCTTCAAGAACCGCCCGTGGACCATCGCCACCCTGATCAGCGGTGCCATCGGGACCTACTTCCTCAGCAAGGCACTGCTGACCTTCGACGTCGGCGTCGGATACGCCATCTGGACGTCCAGTGCCGGCGTCGGCATCACCCTGCTCGGAGCGGTGCTCTTCGGCCAGCGTCTGAACTGGCGCAAGACCCTCGGCATCGTCGTCATCATCGGGGGAGTCGTCGGCCTCCAGCTCAGCGGTGCGGCCTGATCATCCCGCCACCGTCTGATCCATCTCTGCCTCTACGAAAGGGCTCGGGCACATGCCCAACACCGGCCGCTCCTCGGCCAACCCCTGGCTCAGGCTCCTCCTTGCCGGAGTATTCGAGATCGGTTACGCACTCTCCGTCGGCGGCAGCCAGGGCTTCACCCGCCTGACGTGGTCACTGGTCGCTGTCGTGTTCTTCCTCCTGACGCTCTGGGCACTGAGCGTCGCGCTGGGCACCATCGACGTCGGTATCGGCTATGCCGTCTGGGCGGGCATCGGGTCAGCCGGTGCGGCGCTGCTGGGGCCCGCCTTCTTCGACGAGACCCTCACCTCGATCAAGTCCCTGTGGCTGTGCGTCATCATCTCCGGAGTGGTCTGGCTCAAGCTCGCCGACCGGTCGGAGGACACTCCGGAACCCGCCGACAGGCCGCAGGACACCCAGGGCATCGTCGCCGGCTCGCAGGAAGCCCAGGGCGTAAAGAGCTGAGGAGCTGTAGTCGACGTAGCCGGCCGGCATGCTGCCCCCGACCCGTCCTCAGGAGAGCCACCCGTGATCGACCTCGGCCGCATCCGCCTCTTCCGCACCGGTCTCGGTCCCGCCGCCGGGCCCGTGGTGATGCTGGTGCACGGCTGGGGCGGTGACGGCCGGGAGTGGTCGGCGCACGCGGAGGCGCTGGCCGAGCGGTTCCGGGTGGTCGTGCCCGATCTGCGCGGGCACGGGCGTTCCGAGGTGCCGGCCGAGGGCACCACCCCGGCGGAGATGGCAGCGGACCTGGCCGCCCTGATCGACACCTCGGGCCCCGACCCCGTGGTCACCCTCGGGCACTCCATGGGCGGCCAGGTCGTGAACCTGCTGGCCGTCCAGTATCCGCACACCGTGCGGTCGGTGGTCGCGCTCGACCCCGCCCACGGCGCCCACGGCGAGGAGGTCGAACAGATCCCGGCCCGGCTGGCCGCCTACCGTGCCGACGGCTCGCGCGCGGCGGCCGGCTTCGTGGCCGGTGCCTTCGCGCCGGACGCCCCGGCCGGGCTGCGCACCGCGCACGTGCGCACCATGCTCGGGACGCCCGGCCACGTCAGCGCCCAGGCGTACGCCGGGATGTACACCGACCCGGGCGCGGTGGGCGTCCGCCCGCACAGCGAGCGGTACTTGAGCCGTCGCACCCAGCCGGCGCTGACCGTATGGTCATCCGCCGAAGTCACCGCCTGGGAACGCGGCACCCTGCTCGTACCCGGCTCACGCGTCGACCACTGGCTGGGCAGGATCGCGCACCGAGGCACCGGGCACTATCTCCACGAGGAGCACCCGCGGCGCACCGTCCGCCTCATCGAGGACTGGGTGAACCCCGTCACCAGCGGGGCAGCCTGAGCTCGTACTCCGGCTGAATCCGCCGCATGTAACCGGTGTCGTCCCGCGCGCGCATCCCGGAGTCCAGGTACAGCCGGTGCAGCCGGTCGAGGGCGTCGTGGTCGAGTTCCACGCCCAGGCCGGGCCCGGTGGGGACCTTGACCGCGCCGTCGCGCAGTTCCAGGGCGCCGGGGACGATCACGTCGTCGGCCGAGTTCCACGGGTAGTGCGTGTCGCAGGAGTGGTCGAGGTTCGGGATCGCCGCGGCGACATGGGTCATGGCGGCGAGGCTGATGCCGAGGTGCGAGTTGGAGTGCATGGACAGCGTGATCCCGAACGCCTCGCAGACGGCGGCCAGTTCACGGGTGCGGCGCAGCCCGCCCCAGTAGTGGTGGTCGGTGAGCAGGACCTGGATCGCGTTCTGCTCGATCGCGGGCTTCAGGTGCTCCCACGCGATCACGCACATGTTGGTGGCCAGTGGCATGGGGGAGTCCTTGGCGACCTCCGCCATGCCCGGGATGCCCTTGGTCGGGTCCTCCAAGTATTCGAGTACGCCGTCCAGTTCGCGGGCGACGTACTTCGACGTCTCCACCGTCCAGGCCGTGTTGGGGTCCAGGCGCAGCGGCTGCCCGGGGAACGCCTCCGCCAGCGCCTTGATCGCGGCGATCTCCTCGTCGGGCGGGAAGACACCGCCCTTGAGCTTGAACGAGCGGAAACCGTACCGCTGTTGCATCAGCCGGGCCTGCTCGACGATCCCGGCCGGGTCCAGCGCCTCGCCCCAGTCGTCGCCGACGGCCACGCGGCCGTCGAGAGCCGGGTGTTCGGCCCACTTGTAGAAGAGGTACGCCGCGAACGGCACGGCCTCGCGGACCGTACCGCCGAGCAGGTCGACGACCGGGCGCCCGAGCAGCTTGCCCTGTGCGTCGAGGCAGGCCACTTCCACCGCCGAGGTGGTCCAGCCGCGCTCGTGGGAGCTGGGCACGGTCGGCAGCAGGGCGGCGTCGATCGCGGCGGCGACGGCCGTCGTGTCGAAGGCGTCCATGCCGACGACCACCTTCGCGGCGGCCTGAAGCCGCTCCAGCCGGGTCGTGCCTCCCGGGGACTCGCCGAGCCCCACCGTGCCGTCCTCCAGGACGAGTTGGAGGATCACGCGCAGGGCGAGCGGCTCGTGGACGCCGTTGGAGTTGAGCAGCGGCGGGTCGCGGAAGGCGATCGGGGTGACGATCAACTCCCTGATCCTGGTGGGGTTCGAACTCCTGGTGGGATTCATGCGCCGACCACCTCCAGGCCGCGGTCGATGAGTTTCGTGAGCCGGGCCAGGTGCTCCGGCGTCGGGTCGAGCAGCGGCGCCCGTACGCCGCCCACGTCCAGGCCGCGGAGGGTCACCCCGGCCTTGACCAACGCCACGGCGTATCCGGGAACCTCGTCGCGGAGTTCGACGAGCGGGCCGTAGAACCCGTCGAGGAGCCTGTTGACGAGCGCCTCGTCGCCCTCGGCGAGCGCCCGATGGAAGGCCAGGGCGATCTCCGGGGCGAAGGCGAACACCGCGGAGGAGTAAAGGTCGACGCCGATGCTGCGATAGGCGGGCGCGGTCATCTCGGCGGTGGGCAGGCCGTTGAAGAACTGGAAGTCCTCCCTGCCCGGTACGGCACGCACGGCCCGGACGATGCGGTGCATCCGCTCGATGTCGCCGATGCCGTCCTTGAGGCCGACGATCCCGGGCAGGGCGGCGATCTCGGCGGCCGTGGCCTCGGTGAGGCGGGCGGTGCCGCGCTGGTAGAAGACGACGGGCAGGCCGGTGGCCTGCGTGACCTCCTTGGCGTACCGCACCAGGCCCTGTTGCGGGGCGCTCACCAGGTACGGCGGCAGCAGCAGGATGCCGTCGGCGCCGGCGCGTTCGATGCGGGCGGACTGGTCGCGGGCGACAGGCACCGGGCCACCGGCCGCGGCCAGGACGGGCACGCGTCCGGCCGTCGTCCGGACGGCGACGCGTGTGGCCCGCTCGATCTCCTCGGCCGTCAGCGCGTGGAACTCGCCGGTGCCGCAGGCGACGAACACGCCGCCCGCGCCGGCCGCGACGCCCGCCTCGATGTGCTGGGCGAGCGGGTCCTCGTCCAGTGAGCCGTCCGCGGTGAACGGCGTGACCGGGAAGAACAGCACTCCGTGGAACTTCATGTCTCCCTCAAACGTGGGGGTCGGTCAGCCCTTGGTGGCCCCGGCGGCGATGCCGGTGACCAGCGAGCGCTGGAGGAGCAGATAGACGATCAGGCTGGGGACCAGGGCGATGACCGCACCGGCCAGCACCACCCCGGAGCCGACCTCGGGGTCGGTGCGCAGAATGGACAGGGCGACGGTGACCGTGTAGTCGGTGGGGTCCTTGGAGGCGATCAGGGGCAGCAGGTACTGGTCCCAGATCATGACGAAGCCGAGCACGCCGGCCACGCCGAGCGCGGGCTTGCACAACGGCAGGACGATCTGCCACAGCATCCTGAACTCGCCCACGCCGTCGATCCGGGCGGCCTCCTCGATCTCGGCCGGGATGTCCTTCATGAACTCGGTCAGGAGCATCACCGAGAAGCCCCAGGCGCCGAGCGGCAGGATCACGCCCCAGGCGGTGCCCTTCAGATCCAGGCCGACGACGGGTACGTGGCCGAGGACCAGGGACAGCGGGATGGCGATGACCTCTTCGGGGAGCATCATCGTGAGCATGAACAGGGTCAGGATCAGGGCTTGTCCGCGGAACCGGTGCCGGGCCAGCGCGTACGCGGCGAGCACGGACACCGCGAGCTGGAGCAGCAGCGCGCCGCCCGCGATGACGAGCGAGTTGGTGAAGTAGTCCCAGATGCCGCGCTCGCCCGCCACCTTGAAGTTCTGAAGCGTGCTGTCGTGCGGCAGGAAGGACAGCGAGGAGCCGCTGGCGTGCGCGGTGAAGGCGCCGGAGAGGATCGTCAGGAAGGGCGCCGCGAAGATGCCGAGGGCTATCGCGCACAGCAGGATTCTCAACGCCCAGGCGACGCCGGGCCGGTCGCTCCAGCCGAGCGCCGTGTCGAACCGGGCGGGGGTGGCCCGCTGGGACTGGCCGCCCTTGCGCGCCGCGGCGGTGGGCGCCGGCGTCCGGACGGGATCGATGGCGGGTGCGCTCATCGCACGTCTCCCCTCTTGCGGAAGTAGTTGACCGTGACGGTGAGCAGCAGGGTCACGCAGAGCAGCAGCACGGAGGCCGCGGAGGCCCCGCCGATGTCGTTGCGGGTGAAGCCGAGGGTGTAGGCGCGGGTCATCCAGACCTCGGTGGAGCCGGCCGGGCCGCCGCCGGTGAGGACGAACACCTCGGTGAACACGCGCAGTCCGCGGATCGCGGCGAGGGTGAGGACGATGCCGAGCGCGGGTCGGATCGCGGGGAGCGTCACATAGCGCAGGCGCTGCCACAGGGAGACGCCGTCCATCGCGGCGGCCTCGTACTGGGACCGGTCCACGCCCGCCAGGCCGGCGAGGATGATCACCATGTTGTACGGGGCGAGCATCCATATGCTCATGACCATCGTGGCCCACAGCGCGGTGTTCGGGTTGTCGAGGAACTGCGTGGGCCCGAGGCCGAGGAAGCCGAGGCCGTGGTTGATCAGGCCGTCGGAGGTCGGGTAGTACAGCAGCCGCCACATCTCGCCGACCACGGCGGTGGCGGTGACGACCGGCAGGAAGACGGCCGTGCGCATGAACTTCAGGGAGCGGGCCTGGCCTTCGAGGAGCAGGGCCAGCAGGAAGCCGACGGCGATGGCGCCCAGCGACTGGCCGAGACCGAGGAGCAGGGTGTGGCCGATCGCGTCCTGGAAGCGGTGGTCGCTCAGGACCCGGGTGTAGTTGTCGAGGCCGACCCACTTGTCGCCGAGGAAGGGCCGTACGTCGAAGAAGCTGAGCCAGATGCCCTTGCCCATGGGCAGGAACTTGAACACGAGGGCGAGCAGCAGTCCGGGGGCGAGGAACACCCAGGGGAGCGCCGCCTTCTTGGCGAGGACTCTGCGCCGCTGGGGGCGCCGCTGGGGCGTGGTGACGGTCGCGGTCATTTCAACAGGTCCTGGTCCTTGAGGTCACCGGAGAGGGTGTCGTTGAGTTCCTTCAGGCCGGAGCTGACGTCGCTGCCGCAGTACGTGAAGATCGCGTTGAGGCTGTCGGCGGTGTCCTGCTTGATCGGGGCGAAGTCCGGTGCGTTCGGGAACTGCTCGGAGCTGTCCTCGTACGCCTTCTGCACCACGCTCCAGCGGGCGTCGTCGCGCACCTTCGCCGCGTCGAGCGTGGAGTTGACGGGGATGCGGACGACGGGCTGGTGGCCGTCGACGCTGGTCATGGCGATCCGCTGGCCCTCGGGAGAGATCAGGAACGCGGCGAGCGCCCGCTCCTGCTTCGCCTTGCCGGTCCTGGCGCCGAAGTAGACGTTCTCGCCGTCGGCCAGCACGTCGGATCCGGCGGGGCCGGCCGGGGCGGCCACGACCTCGTACTTGTCCTTGCCGGGCGTCGCGTCGAACGTGGTGATGTTGTACGGGCCGGTGAGGTACATGCCCGCGTTGCCGTCCTGGAAGTTGGTGGCGTTGCTGGTGATCGCCGTGAGCGCGCCCGGCTGGACGACGTTCTTGTCGCCGCAGAAGAGGTTGTCCTTCAGCCAGGTGACGGCGCGCACGGCCGCCGCCGAGTCCATGGCGGGGCGGTAGCCGCCGTTGCCGTCCGGCTCGATGATCTTCGCGCCGCCCTGCCACAGATAGCTGGCGCCCCACCAGGCGGCGTAGCCGTTCTGGGCGCTGCCGGGGACGACCATGCCGTAGGTGTCGGCCTTGCCGTCGCCGTCCGGATCCCCGCTGGCGAAGGCCTTGGCGACCTGGAGCGTCTCCTGCCAGGTCGTGGGTGCCTTGAGACCGAGCTTGTGCAGCCAGTCCTTGCGGATCATCAAGGTCATGGCCTGGCGGGAGTACGGGACGCCGTAGTGCTTGCCGTCGATGCCCACGGTGGACGACCAGGTCTTGGCGGTGATCTGGTCGTGGCCCGCGATCGAGTCGGCGGTGATGGGCTTGAGCAGGCCCTGACTCTGGTAGCTGCCCATCAGAGCGGTGTCGTTGATCATGACGTCGGGCAGGTCCTTGGTGGACGCCCGGCTCTGGAGCTGCTGGTCGAAGTTGATGACCGGCTGGTAGTCGATCTTGATTCCGGTCTTCTTGGTGAAGGCGGCGAAGACGCGGTCGTAGGTGGCGGCGGAGTCCGGATTGCTCCGGGTCCACACCTCCAGTGTGTTCGGGTCACCTGAGCCGGCGCTGCCGGAACCGGAGCCACAGGCTGCCGCCGTGAACATCAGCCCCGCGACGGTGACCGTGGAAGCCAGGCGGCGACGTCGTCGGCGATCGCCCATGAGACTCTCCGTTCATATACGTGAACTCTCTTCACGCATCTAAATGATCGCTCAAGCTACGAATCGTTTCATCCGTATGTCAATACATGGGTGAAAGATTTCACCAGGGTCACACTTCTGCCCCGAGACGTGCGTTCGAGCAGACCGACGGCCTAGCGTCCACGTCATGCTGCCTGTGGTCGAGACCGACGAAGAGTGGGACGCGGTCGTGCCCGACGAGACGGTGATGCGGGCCGGTGCGCGGGAGTTGTGCGCCCGGCTCGGGCTGGCCGGCGAGCCGCTGACACGGTTCCCGGACGGGTCGCAGCCGGTCTACGCCGTGGGCGACGAACTCGTCCTCAAGCTGTTCCCGCACGCCGCCGCCCAGGACGGCGTCGCCGAAGGGCGGGTGCTGTCCCACATCCAGGGGCTGCTGCCGGTCCCCACGCCACGGGTGCACGACTTCGGCCCGTACGAGAACGGCTGGCAGTACGTCCTGATGTCCCGGCTGCGCGGCGAGAACCTGGCCCATGCCTGGGACCGCCTGTCACGGGCCGACCACGAGCGCCTCGTCGCCGATGTCGCGGAGACCCTCGCCGTCCTCCACGCCCTCGATCCCGCTCCCCTCGCCGACGTCCTCGGTCCCGGGGACTGGGGCGCGTTCCTGGACCGTCGCCGGGCGGCCGCCGTCGAGCAGCAGCAAAGGCACGGGCTGCCGGACGCCTGGCTGGAGCAGATCCCCGACTTCCTCGCCTCGGTCGCCCTGCCGCGCGTGCCCCTCCCCGCGCTGCTGCACACCGAGGTCATGTGCCAGCACTTCCTCGTAGAAACCGACGACGGCCCGCGCCTGACCGGCCTCTTCGACTTCGAGCCGGCCATGATCGGCCACCGCGCCTACGACTTCGTCGGCGTCGGCGTGTTCGTCACCGGCGGCGACCCGCGGCTGATGGCCCGCTTCACCAGGTCCTACGGCCACGCCTTCGCTCCGGACGAGCTGCTCGCGTACACACTGCTGCACGTGTACAGCAACCTGCCGTGGTATCTGCGCGAACTGCACGCCCCCGCCCAGGGAACGCTGACCTCACTCGCCGAGGCCTGGTTCGGCACGGCATGACACACCTTCAGACGCCCGCGGAAGACGAGGGGCCCGGTGCAGCGGCCGCGCGGCTGACCGGGCGCCCGGTGATCGAAGAGCGCCGGCTGTCCGGAACGCTCGCCGAAGTCACCCTCGACGGCGGACAGTTGGTCATGGTCAAGCGGGGGGACGGACCGGACGCGGCACGGGCCGAAGCGGCCGGGCTGCGCTGGCTGGCCGACGCCGGAGCCGTCCGTATCCCGACGGTGCACGGCCACGACCGGTACCGGCTGGTGACCGACCAGGTCCCGCACGGGCAGCCGAGCGGGACGGCCGCGGTCCGGTTCGGCCGGGAGTTGGCCGCCCTGCACGCCGCCGGAGCACCCGCCTTCGGCGCCCCGCCGCCCGGCGGCCCGAGGGACGCGTACATCGGACGCGCCCCCATGCGGAACGTCGACGGCACCGACTGGCCGGCCTGGTACGCCGAGCACCGGGTGCTGCCCTACCTGCGCCGCGCGGTCGACGACGGCACCGTGCGCCCCGCCGAATCCACCGTGATCGAGCGGGTCTGCGAGCGGCTGCCCGAGCTGGCCGGCCCGACTCAGCCGCCGGCCCGGCTGCACGGCGACCTCTGGAACGGCAACGTGTTGTGGGGCGGCGACGGCCAGGTCTGGCTGATCGACCCCGCCGCGCACGGCGGACACCGCGAGACCGACCTCGCGATGCTGCACCTCTTCGGCTGCCCCCATCTGGACCAGGTGCTGGAGGGCTACCAGCAGTCGGCCCCGCTCGCCGACGGCTGGCGGGCCCGCATCGGGCTGCACCAGCTCTTCCCGCTCCTGGTGCACGCCGTCCTCTTCGGCCGCGGCTACGCCGAACAGGCTCTCGAGGAAGCGCGAACGGTCCTGGCGCGCTGAGGTGCGGGGACCGGAATCAGGACTGGTCCGCCTTCTTCTTCTCCTTGAGGCGCGCCGCTTCCTCGCGGACCTCGGCCTGAAGGGCACGCTCCTTCTCCAGCCACTCGGGCCCCTCCTGCCTGAGCGCCTCGATCTGCTCGGTGGTGAGCGGCTCCGTGACCCCGCCGCGCGCCAGACCCGCGATGGACACACCGAGCCGGGCCGCGACCACCGGGCGCGGGTGCGGGCCGGTGCGCCGCAGCTCCGTCAGCCACGCGGGCGGGTTCGCCTGCAACTCGTTCAGTTCGGAGCGCGTGACGACGCCCCCCTGGAACTCCTCAGGGGTGGCCGGGAGGTACACACCCAGCTTCTTCGCCGCGGTCGCGGGCTTCATGGTCTGGGTGCTCTGGTGCGACTTCATGGTGTCCAGACTATCGACCGCGTACGAGACCTCCGACCACGACGGGTAGCCTGGCGAGGTGACAGGCTCGGCGGCATCTCCTTCGTTCCGGCTCGCGTACGTCCCCGGAGTGACCCCCGGCAAGTGGGTGCGGATCTGGCAGGAACGCCTGCCCGACATCCCCCTGGAGCTCCTCGCGGTGTCGGCCGCGGAGGCATCCGGCGTGTTGCGCGACTGCACCGCCGACGCGGCCTTGGTACGGCTCCCGGTCGACCGTACGGTCTTCAGCGCGATCCCCCTCTACACCGAGACGTCGGTCGTCCTGGTCCCGCAGGACCACGTCGTGACGGCGGCGGACGAGGTGTCGACCGAGGACCTCGCCGACGACGTCGTGCTGCATCCCCTCGACGACGTCCTCGACTGGGAGCGGCCGCCGGGACAACCCGCCCTGGAACGCCCGGCCACCACGGCGGACGCCGTCGACCTGGTGGCGGCGGGCATCGGCCTCCTCGTCGTCCCCCAGTCACTGGCTCGCCTGCACCACCGCAAGGACCTGACCTACCGCCCGGTCGTGGACGCCCCCCAGTCAGGCGTCGCCCTGTGCTGGCCCGAGGACGCGACCACCGAACTGGTCGAGGACTTCATCGGAATCGTCCGCGGCCGAACGGTCAACAGCACGCGCGGCCGAGTCCAGGCCCCGGCGCAGACCCAGCCGGAGCGCAAGAGAGCCGAACCGAAGGGCGGGGCACGGAAGCCCGCCCCGGGCAAGGGCGCCCGGGGCGGTGCCGGTGGCACGCGTGGTGGTTCCGGCGGCTCGCAGAGTCCCCGGCGCGGCAAGCCTCGCCGTCGGTCGTAGCGCGGGCCTTCCGTACATCCGCGCCGGGGATCAGGAGATCAGGGCGCGAAGGACGCCTTCCGCGCCGTAGTCACCACCTTGTCGCCGTCCGCCTGGGACAGCAGGCCCGCGGCCACCCACGCGGCCACCGTCGACCGCACCCTGGTGACCAGCGCGCCCTTGCCGCCGAACGGCGCCCCGGCCCAGATCTCGTCCAGCAGCGTGCTGCCGTCGGCCTTCGCGGGGTTGGCCACGCCGGAGTCGATCGTGCCGAAGACCACGTGCGGTTCGGACCGCCGGAAGTAGGCGTGGGTCGGATCCTCGGTCCCCTCGAAGAAGGGGGCGAACTCCGTGCCGTCGAGGGTGTGGTGGAGCGGCTTGCCGGTCACGGGGGTGAGCGAGGGCAGCAGGTCGCCGGAGAGCCCGGCGTTGCGGTACAGACCGAACTCCAGGTAATCCGTCGTGGAGTTACGGCCGACCAGGTTGACCGGGCCGTAGAACAGGGTCTGCAACGACGGGTCGTCGGGTGCCTGCTCCACCCGCAGCCGGAAGGGCAAGGCCACGCGCACGGTGTCGCCCTCGCGCCACGTCCGGGACACGGTGAAGTAGCTCCCCGGCGTCGGAGTCCCCGGCACCGCACGCCCGTTGACCGTCACCCGGAATCCGGCACTCGCCCAGGACGGGACCCGCAGCCGCAGCGCGAAGGAGGCGCTGCCGCCGCCGATGGTCAGCTTGGTCCCCTGCTCCCTCGGGAAGTCGGTGGTCTGGGTGACCGTGACGCCCTTCTCGGCCCAGGTCAGCCTGGACGGGCTGTAGAGGTTGACGTACAGGGCGCTGCCGTCGGCCTTCTTGAAGTACACCGAGTCCTGGTACTTCGTGGCGCTCTCCATGCCGGTGCCCTCGCAGCAGGTGGTGCCCTGCTTGGGCGTGTAGTCCCGCACATGACCGGGCGTCAGGCCGATGAAGTACGTGACGAGCGGCTTCTCCGCGTCCGCCTTGTCCTGCTTGGAGCCGAGCACCTGGTTGTACAGGGCCCGCTCGTAGTAGTCCATGTACTTCGGGGACTGCTCGTGGAAGAACAGCATCCGGCTCAGCTTCAGCATGTTGTACGCGCAGCAGGTCTCGGCGGTCGTCGCGCTGATCGTGCCGGCGATCACCCCGGAGGCCTTCCAGAACTCCGAGGTGCTGGTGCCGCCGATGCCGTACATGCGTCCCGGTACGACCATGCCCCAGAAGTTCTTCGCGGCGGTGAGGTAGCGCTCCTCGCCCGTCGCGTCGTACAGCCGGACCAGCCCGGTGAAGATCGGGATGTGCTGGTTGGCGTGCAGGCCGTCGAGGATGTCGGTGCCGGCGGCGCAGGCGTCGATGAGCGTGTCGAGGTCGAACAGCTTGGCCAGCGCGAGGTGTTCGGCCTTCCCGGTGAGGGCGTGCAGGTCGACGATCGCCTCGACGATGCCGCCGAACTCGCCGCTGGAGAAGATGCCCCACATCCGCTGGAGGGTGGCGTCGGGCAGCTTCGACAGCCGGGAGTACATCCAGTCGCCCATGCCGGAGGCGAGGTCGAGCGCCCGTGCGTCGTCGGTGGCGCTGTACGCGTCCAGCAGGCCCCTCAGGATCTTGTGCGCGGTGTAGTAGGGCGCCCACACCTTGGTGTAATCGGGGCTGGTTCTCGACTCCAGTTCGATGAACTGTGTCTCCGGATACGCCGCGAGGAAACCGGGGTGGCTGGGCGCGCCCCAGGTGCGGCGCAAAGTGGCGGTCAGGCCCCGCCCGGAGGCGTCCGCGAACGTCGACCCGGCACTCTCGTCGAAGGCGTACGAGGCGAGGTCGCCCCGGCCGGCGGAGACCTCGGCGGCCCGGCTGTCCTGCAACTCGGTGATCTCGGCGGGCGTCAGGGCCCGCGACCAGACGTTGAACTCGTCGTAGGCGCCCGGGAAGACGGGGTCGGCGGAGTAGTTGGAGCGGCCGAGCCAGTTGTTGGTGAGGATGCCGAGGGCCGCGGGGGTGAGGGACATCGCCGTGTTCCGGGCGACGGCGGTGCCGTTGACGTACAGGGTGCCGGTGCCGCCCGCGAGTGTCACCGCCAGGTGGCTCCACTCGTTCAGCGGGAGCGCGGCGGTGCCGTTGAGGGCCTGTTCGCCGCCGGCGCCGCTCGTCGTGATGGCGAAGCGTGGCACACCGTTCGCGTTGCGCGCGGCCAGGTACAGGTAGCGGGTGGTGTCGTTGCCGAAGTCGAATATCCGGGTCCAGTTGGCGTCGTGCGTGGGCTTCACCCAGGCGGACAGGGTGATCGCCGAGGCCCCGCCGAGGACTTGGGCCGGGAGGTCGACGTACTGGTAAGAGCCGCGGACGTTCTCCGCCCCGGTCCCGAACCTCCCGGCGGTGCTCAGCACGGTCGGCTCGCGCCGCAGCGCCTCGCGCACCTCGGTCAGTGCCTCGACGATGGTGCGGGTCTTGTCGACGAAGACCTGCTCGCCGGTGCCGGCGTACGCCTGGGACAGCATGGTCAGGAAGTGACCGGTGTAGTGGCCCCGGAGGTTGCCGTTGGCCTCACCGTCCAGGCCCTCCCAGCCGCCGGGGGCGACCGCGCCGCGGGTGGAGAGGCCGGCGTTGGCACGGAAGACCTGGAGCAGCCGGTTCACGTCGTAGCCGCGGGCGTGGTCGAGCATCAGCTGCCGCTTGTCGGCGAAGAGGCCTTGACCGAGTGTCACGTCGTCGAGTGCGAACGGCTGTACTGACCACACGGACGGTTCCTCCGGAGCGACGGCGGCGACGGCGGCGGCAGCCCGGCCGGTCGCCGCGTACGGGATCGCCGGCGTCGCCGCGGCGATCGCCGCGGCCTGGAGGAGGTTCCGTCTGGAGAGGGGCGGTGCCATGTGTGCTCCTCAAAGAGTCCACGGATGTAAAGAGTCCACGATGTTCGAAACTACGGACGGCGTGCGGATGACCGACCAGACGATAGGGAGGGGACGGGGGAGCGTCAACGGGGCGGGAGCGTTCAGTTCCGGCCGTTCGGCACGCTCATGGTGGCGAGTGCGACGACCTCTCCACACGGCGGCTGCTCGGCCCGTTCCGCGACCTCGTCGGCTCTGGCGGCGCCGAGCCGGCGCGGGCCGTCACGGACGGCGTCGACCGGCACCGCGTCTACGAGGCTCCGCACGGAGGACTGGCCGCGCTGGGCGTCCGTCTGCGCCGGCGTCGACCCCGACGCGTGATGGACGCGGGCCAGGAACGCGTCCGCGTCGGCTACCGGGGCAACTACGACCGCCTGTCCCGCATCAAGGCCGACCACGCCCCCGACAACGTCTTCCGCCTCAACCAGAACATCCGGCCGGCGTCGACGCCGCGGTACGAATCCCGGCCCTGAGCGGATCAGGAAGACGGGCCGCGCAGGAGCCAGTCGTACGCGGCCCGTGCCGTGAACTCCGCCTGCCCACCGCGCAACAGCAGCCCCGCCGTGGCGAACTCCGGGACGTCGACCTGCGCGGCGACGTACGGAATCGCGATGCAGCGCATCCCGGCCGCGTGCGCGGCGGCGGCGCCCGGAGCCGCGTCCTCCAGGACCACGCAGTCGGCGGGGGTGGCGCCGAGCCGGCGGGCCGCCTCCAGGAAGACGTCGGGGGCGGGTTTGCCGTGCGCGACCTCGTCGGCGGACACGAAGGTACGCAGGTGCGCGTTCAGGCCCGTTCCGGTCAGGACCGCCTCGATGGCCTCGGGCGACGAACCCGAGGCCACGGCCAGCGGGACACCCTCCGTCGCCAGGAGCTCCACGAACTTGCGCATCTCGGGGTACGCGCGCGTGGAGGCGCGGGCCAGCTCCAGATACAGACGGTTCTTCGCGGCGAAGAGCTCGTCGACGGAGGTCCGAAGACCGTACTGCTCCTTCCAGACGGCGATCGTCTCCAGCGTGCTGATGCCGACGAACCTCTCGTGGTCCGACCAGGTGTAGTCCGCGACTCCGTGCGCGGCGAGGACCTGGCGGCCTGCTTCGTAGTAGTTCGGCTCGCTGTCCACGAGCGTTCCATCGAGATCGAAGATGACCGAGAGGGTGCCGAGATTGCTCATGACCCCAGGATGTCAAAGGTCATTTCCGGGCAGCCCGCCCGATCGACTCCACCAGCGGCAGCAGCCGCTGCGGGACGCGTTCGCGCAGGGCCACCTCGGTGCGGGTGCGCACGACGCCCGGAAGGCTGATCAGCTTCTGGATGACGTCCTCCAAGTGCGCGTTGTCACGCGCCACGACCCGCGTCAGCAGATCCCCGCCACCCGTGATCGAGAAGGCCTCGACGATCTCCGGTACGGCGGCCAGCGCGTCGCCCACGTCGTCCAGATGCCCCTGGGTGACCTCGATGTGCACGAACGCCAGCACCGGGTGGCCGAGCGCGGCGGGGGAGAGCGAGGGCCCCGTGCCGGTGATCACCCCGTCCCGCTCCAGGCGGTCGAGGCGGGCCTGGAGGGTGCCGCGGGCGACCCCGAGGATGCGGGCGTACTCGCGCACGCTCGTGCGGGGCTGCTCCAGCAGCAGCCGCAGGATGCGGGTGTCGAGCTCGTCCACTGGCATGGTGGCCAGCCTCCCCTTCGTACGTGGTCCGTTGGTTTGCCGCTGGACGCGCAAGAACCGACATGTCTGTGCCAATGGCTCAGCATTCTAGGTGCCACTTGAGCCAAGTGGAGACCTGATGCTGTGATGGACGCGTCGATGGCGCTGCGGATCTCGCGGCGCCTTTTCCATGCCACGGTTTCGTGGCCGCGGCCCAAGGGGGCGGGGAAGCATTGCTGAAGAAGATGTTCATGGCGCCGGACCCGGGGCGGGCACGGCTGCGTTTCGCGACGCGGGCCGTCCTCGGCGTCGGGGCGGCGGTCGTCGTCTGCGGGCTCGCCGGACACTCGCTCGGCGGTGCCGTCACCGGCGGACTCGCCGCGCTGCTCGCCCTGTTCACGGTCACGGACGCCACGGTCCGGGGCCAAGCGGTCACGACGGCGCTGCTGCCGGCCGTCGGTCTGCCCGTGCTCGCCGCCGCGGCCGCACTGCACGACCACCCCGTCGCCCGCGACCTCACCTTCCTCGCCGTGGTGGGCGCCGGCGTGTACGTGCGGCGCTGGGGCCAGCGCGGGCACAGCCTCGGCGTGTTCGCGTTCATGACCTTCTTCGTGGCGCAGTTCCTGCACGCCACCACGGACCAGCTCCCCGAGTTGTTCGCCGCCGTCGTCCTGTCCGTACTCACGGCCGCTGCCGTGCGTTTCGGGCTGTGGTGCTACGAGCGCCGGCTGCCCCCGGTGCCCGCGCCCGCCCCGCCCGTCGGCAGCGGCCTCGCCCGCGTGACCACCCGCCAGGCGATCCAGGCGACCGCCGGCGCTGGGTTCGCCCTGGTCGTGGGCCAGCTGGTGTCCGGCCAGCGCTGGTACTGGGCCGTCGGCGCCACCTGGTGGATCTTCGTGAACACCACCTCGCGCGGCGAGACCCTGGTGCGCGGCTTCCGCCGGATCCTCGGCACGGTGATCGGCATCGGCCTCGGCCTGCTCGTCGCCGTCCCGCTCGACGGGGCCGAACTCCCCACGGCCGTGCTCCTCGCCGGCTGCGTCTTCGGCATCTTCTACACGGCCGCGGTCTCTTACACCTGGATGATGCTCTGCGTGACCCTGCTCGCCGAACTGCTGTACGGCCTCCTGGGCGTGCTGGAGCCCGGGCTGCTCGCCCTGCGGTTCGCGGAGACCGGCGTGGGCGCGCTCGGCGCCGTGCTGGCGGTGCTTCTCGTCCTGCCCGTCACCACGCACACCGTCACCGACGTCTGGATCCAGCGGGCGCTGCGCTGCGTCCACGCCTGCACCGCCGAGGCCGCCGCCCGCCTGGCCGGTACCGCGAGCGCCGACCCGGCGCCCCGGGTGGCCGAACTGGAGCACCTGCTCGGCCGGGTACGGCTCTCGGTCGCCCCGCTGGTGCACCCGCTGAACCCGCTGCTCGGCCGTAAGCGGCGCGCCCGCCGGGTCCTGGCCCTGCTGGACGACTGCGCCCGCCAGATCCGCGGCCTGGCCGCCGTCACCGCCGACCCGGAGGCCTCCCACGACGCCCGCCTGGCCGCCGCGTGCCGACGCGTCGAGGCGGCGGTCGAGGCGTTGACCGGTGGGGTGCGGATGGCCGGGGCGTCGACCGGTGGGGTGCGGATGACCGGGGCGTCGACCGGTGGCGTACAGGCCGGGGGAGCGCGGACCGGCAGGGTGCGGACCGGCAGTGCGCTCACCGGCAGTGCGCTCACCGACGGCGGGCCCGCCGGTGACACGCGCGAGAGCGTCCCCGCGTTCGCACCACGACCGCCCGCGGCACCCGCGCTGGCCCACCTGTACGGCCTGGAGCGCGCCCTCGTGGAACTGGCCACGCCCCTGCGGGCACCCTCGGGTTCACCGCTCGTCCGCGCCTGAGAGCGAGAATCTCCATCACTCTGGTCTAGACCTCGCATGATCGGCTGCTACCGTCACCCCGACGGCACAGCACCGAGAGGGGACCGCGGTGGCAGACGGCGGCAGGCGACGACGGCGGGCCTTCATCGGGTCCTTCACAGCGGCCGGAGGTCCCGGGATCGTGACGGCGGCCGTGGACGGGACCAGCGGCGCGCTGACCCTCCTGAGCAGCCTGGACGGCCTGCCCGACCCGTCGTACCTGGCTCTGGCGGCCGACGGCGGCACGCTCTACGCGGTCAGCGAGACGGCCGACGGCGCCGTGGCCGCATTCCATGTCACCGGCGACAAGCCCGAGCCGGCCGGCCCGCCGGTGCCGGTCGGCGGCAGCGGCCCCACCCACCTCAGCGTCCACGCGGGCCACGTCCTGACCGCCAACTACGGCTCCGGCAGCGTCACCGCCGTACCCGTCCGCCCCGACGGCAGCCTCGCGGACGCCCCGTCCGGAGTGCTGCGGCACACCGGTTCGGGCCCGCACACGCCCCGCCAGCAGAGTCCCCACGCACACCAGGTGCAGCCCGACCCGAGCGGCCGCTGGGCCGTGAGCGTCGACCTCGGTACGGATTCGGTGCGGGCGTGCACACTGACCGCAGGCGGCCTCTCCCTCCACCGGGAGAGCGCCCTGCGGCCCGGCTCCGGACCGCGCCACCTCGCCTTCCAGCCGGACGGCTCGTACGCGTACGTGGTCAACGAACTCACCCCCACCGTCACCGTCTGCCGCTGGGACGCCGCGGACGGCGCGCTGAAGCCGCTGACGGAGGCACCGGTGCTGTCCGGCGCCCCGGCCGGCGACGCCTACCCCTCGGGCATCGCCGTCTCACCGGACGGGCGCTTCGTGTGGACCGCCACCCGTGGCGAGGACGTCCTGTCCGCGTTCGCCGTCGAGGGGGAGGGCCTGCGGCTGCTCGGCACGGTGCCCTGCGGCGGCCACTGGCCGCGCGCGCTCACCGCCGCGGGCGGATTCCTGTACGTCGCCAACGAGCGCTCCGGCGACGTGTCCTGGTTCGCCGTCGATCCGCACACGGGCCTGCCCCGGTACGGCGGCTTGGTCGAGGTACCTGCCGCGTCCTGCGTGATCCTGGACTGACGGCTGACGGCTGACGGCTGACGGCTGACGGCTGACGGCTGACGGCTGAGGGCTGACGACTGACGGCTGAGGACCGGGAGCCCCCGCCGGACATGGCGAAGGGCCCGCTTCCGTGCATGAAGCGCGCCCTTTCGCCGTACGTCCGTGCCGCGCGGGTCAGCGCACGGGCGCGCCCTGCGGCTGCTGCGGGGCGATGCCCAGCGCCGTCGTGTACTTGGCCAGGGCGAGCTTGCCGATGGCCGGGTAGGGGCCGAGCGCCTCGGCGGCGGAGCAGCCCGCCTCCTTGGTCGCCTCCTCGATCAGCGACGGGTCGATCTCCGGCCCTATCAGATACGGCGCCAGCGCCAGCTGCTGCGAGCCCGAGGAGCGGAGCTGTTCGGCGACGGACGCGATCGAGCCCTCCTGGTCCAGGGCCGCCGCCATCACCGGCACGGCCAGGCGCGCGGCGAGCAGCATGCCGGTGATGCCGGCCGCCTGTACGGCGTCCTCGCCCCCCACTGAGGCCAGGATGATGCCGTCCGCGGCGGTCGCCACGGTGAACAGGCGGGCGCGGTCGGCACGGGCCAGTCCGGCCTCCGACAGGCGCACGTGCAGCGCCTCGGCGAGCAGCGGATGGGGCCCCAGCGCATCGGTCAGGTCCGCGGCGATCCGGCTGTCCATCACGGCCTGGCGGATCCGGCGCAGCAGCGCGTTGTCCGGGCCGGCCAGCAGCGGCACGACGACGGCGACCGGACCGTCGGGCTCCCTGACGTCCACCCCGGCGGCCTTGGCCTGCTCGTAGCGGGCGTGACGCTCCTCGGCGGCGCGGACAAGCACCGCCTGAAGGGTGGGGAACTCCGCGTCGTCCCCGTCGAGGTACCCGATCCGGGCGTCGAGGCCGGGGAGCTCGGAGCGGGCGATGCTCACGACCTCGTCGGCGAGAGCGCGCGTGGCGGTCCCCGGCGTGCCCGGCACCGTGAGGACAAGCGCGGGCGCGCCCTCGGGGGCCGCCAGGGGCTCGGGTCGGCGGTGCCGACCGGGCTGGCGGGGTCGCGGCATTCGTACTGGCAGGCCGGACGCGGGCCCAGTGGGGGAGCTCATGGCGACGCATGTTACTGGCTTCCTGGGCTCCCCTGTTCGGGGAGGGTGCAGGTGAGCGGTATCCGTCCGGTTTTGTCTGATGAGTTCTGATGAGTTACGTACGTATTGGAAGTGATCAGCGGTTTTTCCGGCCAGGTAAGTGATGCGTAAGCACGCCATGTGCCGCGAAGGGGGTCGTGTCGGACACGTGCCGTGCGCCGGGATCAACCACCTTTCGTGGTCACGACGTACAGCATTTTCTCGTCACCCGGCAGAGTGAGCGACCCGACGGCCAGATCGGTCGCGAGGCGGACCGAGCCGTGCAACGGATCGCCCTCGGCCGCCACTCGCCGCGCATGCGGCAGCCGCTTGGCCAACTCCTCCTCCAGCGGTACGGCGAGAGGGTCACCGAGGTGGAACAGGCCGCCGGTGAGCGCGATTAGGGGTTCGCCGGTCGACGGGCAGACGGCGGCCGCGGAGTCGGCCATGTGCCGGGCCGCGGAGCGCAGGATGCCCGCGGCGACGGCGTCGTCGGCCGCGCAGTCGGCCACCCGGGGAGCGAAGGACGCGAGGACGGCTGGACGGTCCGAGCGCGGATACAGCCGGCCCGGCAGCTCCCGCACCGGGCCGAACAGCTCCTCGGCGCAGGCCAGCAGCCGCGCGGAGCCGCCCTCCCGCCCGTCATGGGCACGCAGGGCCGCTTCCAGCCCGGCCCGCCCGATCCAGGCACCGCCGCCGCAGTCGCCGAGCAGATGCCCCCAGCCGTCCGCGCGGCGCCAGCGCGTCAGATCCGTGCCGATCGCGATCAGACCCGTACCGGCGACGACGGCCGCACCGGGCCGTGCCCCCAGGGCGCCCACGTAGGCGGTGACGGCGTCGGCGGCGAGCGCGACCGTACGGACGCCGCACTCACGGGCCAGGGCCGCCGGGAGTTCGGCGCGCAGCGCCTCGCCCAGCGTGGCCAGACCGGCGGCACCGACGACGGCCGTGCCCAGCTCCGTGACACCCGTCTCGGCGACCAATGAGTGGACCAGGGGCGCCAGTTGCTCCATGAAGTGCTCCGGGTCGATGCCCCGGGGACCCGTGCGCACCGGTTCCCGGGACTCCCGCCGGGCCGACGGCCCGCCCCCCGTGGCGCCGCCGACGACGCGGAGGCCGGAGCCGCCGGAGTCGACGGCGAGGAATCCGCCCCCGGCACCGGTCACGGCAGGCGCCAGTCCACCGGTTGTCCGCCCTGCCCGATCAGCAGGTCATTGGCCCGGCTGAAGGGGCGGGAGCCGAAGAAGCCGCGGTCGGCCGACATCGGGGAGGGGTGCGAGGACTCCACCGACGGCAGGCTGCCGAGGAGCGGGCGGAGGTTGCGGGCATCCCGGCCCCACAGGATCGACACCAGAGGCTTGCCGCGCGCCGCGAGGGCGCGTATCGCCTGCTCGGTGACCTCCTCCCAGCCCTTCCCGCGGTGCGCCCCCGGGCTGCGCGGCGCCGTGGTGAGCGCCCTGTTGAGCAGCAGCACGCCCTGCTGGGTCCAAGGCGTCAGATCACCGTTGGACGGCTGCGGCATCCCCAGGTCGGTGGTGAGCTCGCGGAAGATGTTGATCAGGCTGCCGGGCAGCGGACGCACCTCGGCCGCGACCGAGAACGACAACCCCACCGCGTGTCCCGGCGTCGGGTAGGGATCCTGTCCGACGATGAGGACCCGCACCTCGTCGAAGGGCTGTTGGAAGGCCCGCAGGACATGCGGGCCGGCCGGGAGGTAGGTGCGTCCCGCGGCGATCTCCGCGCGCAGGAAGTCGCCCATCTCGGCGATCCGTCCGGCGACGGGTTCGAGGGCCTTCGCCCAGCCCGGTTCGACGATTTCATGCAACGGTCGTGGAGCCACGGGCGTCACCCTACTGCCGTACGGGCGGCGGAGATCAACCCGTGGCCAAGGCCGGTCGCTTAGACCGACCGGCAATTGGAGGGCGGCGTCGCGGGGTCTGGCACGCGCATCTGCCGCGTTGTCGTCGGTCCCGATGGCTCCGCCATCACTCCCTCCTCCGCCTTGCAGCTGCACGCTCCCCCACGCTCGGCTTCGCTCGCGCGGGGGGACCCCCATCGCCCCCGCTCCTTCTCCCACCCTCCAATTGCCGGTCGGTCTAAGCCGGTCCGGATCATCCGACCACCGCGGCCCGCACACACAGCACATCCGGCAGATGCGAGGCCAACTGCCGCCAGCTGTCGCCGTCGTCGGCCGACGCGAACACCTCGCCGTTGCGGTTGCCGAAGTACACGCCCGCCGGATCGGCGTCGTCCGTGCGCAGCGCGTCCCGCAGCACCGTGCCGTAGTGGTCCTCCTGGGGCAAGCCGGCCGTGAGCGGCTCCCAGGTCTTGCCCGCGTCCCCCGTGCGGAAGACCCGGCATCTGTGCTCGGCGGGCACCCGGTCCGCGTCGGCGTTGATCGGGAACACGTACGCCGTGTCGCCGTGGCGGGGATGCGCGGCCACCGCGAAGCCGAAGGTGGAGGGGAGGCCCTCGCCGATGTCCGTCCAGTGCGCGCCCGCGTCGTCGCTGCGGTACATGCCCCAGTGGTTCTGAAGGTACAGCCGGTCCGGGGTCGCCGCGTCCTGCGCGATCTTGTGCACGCACTGGCCGAACTCCGGGTTCGGGTCCGGCAGGAACACGGCGGAGACACCGGAGTTGGACGGCTCCCAGCTGGCGCCGCCGTCCTTGGTACGGAACACCCCGGCCGTCGAGACGGCCACCGTCACCGTGCGCGGATCCCGCTTGTCGGTGAGCACGGTGTGCAGGCCCTCGCCGCCACCGCCCGGCACCCACTGGGAGCGCGTGGGGTGCTCCCACAGGGGACGGACGAGCGAGAAGCTCTCCCCGCGGTCCTCGGAGCGATACAGAGCGGCCGGTTCGGTGCCCGCGTACACCACGTCCGGCTCGGCGGCCGCCGGGTGCAGCTGCCAGACCCGCTCCAGCGAAGCCTCCGTGTCCTGCGGGAACTTGACGGCCGGCTGCGCCGGTTCGGTCCACGTGCGGCCCAGGTCGTCGGAGTGGAACACGGACGGTCCCCAGTGCGCGCTGTCGCCGCCGGCCAGCAGCCGTGGACGGTCCCCGCGGGTGTCGATGGCGACCGAGTACACGGCCTGCGCGTTGAAGTAGGGGCTCTCGTCGAACTCCCAGACGCCACCGCGCCTGCGCCCGATGAACAGGCCTTTGCGTGTGCCAACGGCGAGCAGTACTTCGGTCATGCCGATCACCTTCCGCGACGTCTCTGTCTCAGACACTCGCCAGTCTGCACCCCACCACTGACAGTCACCCCCGGAGAGGGCGTCGCCGCAGGTCAGGGCGGTGATGGCAGCGGGCGGGAGGGCTGTGGCGCGCTGGCGTGAAGACGCCCCCGCACGAGCGGGAAACGCGTGGGACCGGCGAGCCGGGAAACCCGCCGTGAGCAACCAGGACACGTCTCCCGTATGGGAGGGAGGTCCGGCATGTTCGTGCGCTCATGAGGAGGATGCCTCGATGGCCTTCCGTGGTCCGAGGGTGTGGCTGTGGCGCTGGCGGCGCAATCCGCTCAAGCGGCGCGCCGACGCGGTGGAGGCCTGGGTGGTGCTCGGCACCTGGCTGCTCGCCGTTCTTGCCGGAGTACTCGCCGGAGTGGCGGTGGCCCGGTCCGTCGAGCACGGACTGGCCCGGGAGCGCGTCGAGTGGCGCCCCGTCATGGCACACCTCACCGAACAGGCGCCCGGTAGGTCCGTCCGGGGCTCCGGTACGGCGAGCGGCGATCGGGTGTGGGCCGAGGTCCGCTGGACCGTGGCGGACGGATCCGCCCACACGGGCCAGGCCCGGGTCGAGCCCGGCAGCGTCTTCGGCACCCCGGTCACCGTGTGGGCGGACTCCGAGGGCCGACTGGTGACGAAGCCCGCCACCGCCGCCCAGGCGCAGCTGCGGGCCGGCTTGATCGGCGGTCTGCTCGGAGTGGGCGCGGCGGCCGTCCCCTTCGCCGGCGGCCGTACGCTGTGCCGCCGTCTGGAGCGCCGCCGCATGGAGTGGTGGGACGCCGAGTGGGCCCGCTTCGGGCCGCTGTGGGGGCGCACGACCGGCTGACGTGGGGGCCTGTGCCCGTCCGTGTCCGCCTGCCCTGTCGCGGGCGCGCGGACAGGGTTGTCCTACCCACTCCTCAGCGCCTCGCGGCACGTCCTCAGCAGCTGCTCGTCCTGCGGGATGTCGTGACCGCTGTATCTCCGGTATCCCCCGTGCCCCGCCAAGTGGCGCCGCCGTGCGCGCAGTTCCGTCTCCAGCAGGTCCCGCAGGGGCGCGGCGGCCCGACCCATCTCGGCCAGGCACCTGGCGACCGTGCCACGCGTGTGCGGGTTCTGCGTCCAGGCCGCGCGCAGTGCCGGAAGAACGGGCTCGGCTTCCCCGTCGATCCGCCACACGGCGCACGCGGCCGTCGCCCGCTCCGACACGTCACCGGACCGCGTGATGCGCCGAAGTGCCGCCGACGCGGGACCGGCCGCCGGACCCATCCGCGACAGGGCGTCCGCCGCAGGCCGGCGACGGCGGGGCTCCTCGCCCGCAAGCTCCCGCAGCAGGACGGGCAGCACGACGGACGCGTCCCCCTCCACTTCCCACAGGGCCCGCGCCGCCACGCTCGCGTACTCCGTGTCCAGCAGTCCCCGCAGCACCGGTATCGCATCCCGAGCGGCGGGCCCGAACGTGCCCAGCGCCCGGACCACGTACCCGACGTGCGCATCGCCCGGCCGCAGACCTGCGGGAGTCCCGCGCACCAACCGCATCACCTCCGGCACGGCCTCCCTGTCGCGCAGGGCGACGAGCGCCGACAACAGCGGTACGGCACGGGCCGGAGTCTCGGGCGAACCCAGAGGTATCGCACCGAGCCTGCGCCGTATCGCGGGCGCGAGCGGGGCTGCGTACGGGCTCAGGTGGCCGATCACCTGCCCCAGATCACCGGGCACCTTCGGCCCGGCCAGCACCTCGGCGAGCACCGGCACCGCCCGTGGATCCCCGCTTCTGGCCAGCGCCTTGAGCGGACCGCCGAGCGCGGGCTCCACCCGATTCCATCGCCGCACCCACAGGTCGGGACGGAAGGCCACCAGCGCGGCGAGCTGGTCTGCGGCAGGAGCGGCCAGCTCGAAGAGATCCACGAGGACGCACACCGCCGCACTGTGCAACCTGTCCTCCTCCGCGGCCAGTTGGGCACCGATCAGCGTGACAGTCCCTGCGTGGTCGGCACGCCACTCGCGCAGCAGCCCCGCGGACATCCATACGCCGTTGCACCGGTCGGTCGGATCGGGGCTGGTCAACTGCCCACGCAGGAGGGCGATCCGGTCGTCCACCCGGTCGTCGAGCGCGGCGTGGAGGGTCCGCAGCAGCAGTGCGCCCTCCTCGTCCGAGGGTCGCGGGCGCCGCATCCGGCCGATGAGCATGTGCGTGCCGTGGCCCGCGGCATCGTCCCGCCCGGCGGGCAGCAGCGCGGACCGCTCCCTGAGCAACCGGACCGCGACGGGCACCAGGTCGGCCGGGAGACGGTCGGGAGCACACCCCGCGAGCTGACCGAGCGCGGCCAGCCGCAGCCCGGCCTCGTACGGCGACGCGCTCTGCGCCACCAGCAGGTCCAGCGCCGGGGCCGCGTGCGTGGGGTGCCGTCGGACGAACAGGCCGAGGCTCTCGGTGAGGGCGAGCAGGACCTGGTCGTCCCGCTCCACGGTGATCCGCTCCCGCAACAGGCCCAGGACCCGCGCCGGTTCGTCGAGGAACCGCACGAGGGCGCCCGCCGCCGCCCGGCGCACCGAAGCGTCCGCGTCCCCGATCATCCGCACGAAGCCCTCGGCGCCCGCGCGGACGACGGAACGGGCCATCGCGTAGGTGCCGTCGGTGCCGTGCACCCGGCCCGGGCTAGCCTGGTTTTCCGGTTCCAGTCCTTGGCTCGCCCGGTTCCCCAGCTCCAGCCCCTCGCTCGCCAGCCCCTCGCTCGCCAGTTCCTCCCCCTCCAGGCCCCCGCGCCCCTGATCCGCTCTAGCCCGGTCCTCGCCCTCCCAGCCGATGCTGACCAGCAACTCCACTATCCCGCCCCGGTCCCGCACCCCCTCGCTCTCCGCGAGCGCGAACAGAAACGGAACGCAGGCGAGCGTCGAGTCGTACACGTCCCCCTGCTGGTGCACGGCGCCGTACAGCCCGTCGAGCGCGCCCTCCCGCTCGGCCGGGTCCGCGGAGGCGAGGCCCCGCAGTAATCCGGGCACGTCCTCCGCGCTGCCGTACGCATGCCGCAGCGTGGCCCAGTCGACCTCGTCGATCCCCGTGAACACGTTGTCCTCCTCAGGCGAAGTCCCAACTGATCGTGAGTCTGCACCACGGCACTGACAACGAAGCGGAATCGAGAGGTGACTGTGTGCGAACCGGCCGAAGAGGCACCCGCCCCTCCAGGCCGCAGATCAGACCCCGTCGGGCAGCGCCCGCGCCAGGATCGCGTCCAGGTCGGCGGCATCGGGAAGCGTGCCGAAGGCATGCCCCCAGTCGCCGCCGAGCCGGGTCGCGCAGAACGCGTCGGCGACCGCGGGCGGGGCATGCCGGACCAGGAGGGATGCCTGGAGGGCCAGCGCCATCAGCTCCACCAGCCGCCGCGCACCGGTCTCGGACACCTGAGCCAACTGCCCCTCGATGCGCGTCACAGCGGCGTCGAGGCGGGCGTCCGCCCCCTGCGCCAGGGCGAGTTCGTCGAAGAAGGCCCGAGCGGTACCGGGCTCTCGCCGCAACGCCCGCATCACATCGAGCGCGTTGACGTTCCCCGAGCCCTCCCAGATCGACAGCAGGGGAGCCTCGCGATAGTGGCGGGGCATGCCGGACTCCTCGACGTAGCCGTTGCCGCCCAGGCACTCCAACGCCTCCGCGGTGAAGGCCGGGCCCCGCTTGGTCACCCAGTACTTGCCCACGGCGGTCGCGATCCGGCGGAACGCCGCCTCACCGGCGTCCCCGCGCACCGCCCGGTCGGCCGCGCCGGCCAGCCGCAGGCTGAGCGTCGTCGCCGCCTCGGACTCCAGCGCGAGATCCGCCAGTACGTTGCGCATCAGCGGCTGGTCGACCAGCCGTGCCCCGAACGCGCTGCGGTGGCGCACATGGTGCCCGGCCTCGACGAGCGTCTTGCGCATCAATGTCGACGACATCATCACGCAGTCCAGCCGGGTGCAGTTGACCATCTCGATGATCGTCTTGACGCCCTGCCCCTCGGGACCGACCCGCCAGGCGACGGTCCCGTCGAACTCGGGCTCGGAGGAGGCGTTGGACCGGTTGCCCAGCTTGTCCTTCAGCCGCTGGATGCGGAAGGTGTTGCGGCTGCCGTCGGGCAGCACCCGCGGGACCAGAAAGCAGGTCAGACCGTCGAGGGCCTGCGCCAGGACCAGGAACAGGTCGCACATCGGCGCCGACGTGAACCACTTGTGCCCGCGCAGGGTGTACAGGCCGGGCTCGGCGGTGGGCGTGGCCGTCGTGGTGTTCGTCCGGACGTCCGAGCCGCCCTGCTTCTCGGTCATCCCCATGCCCGCCAGCAGACCGCGCTTCTCGGTCGGCACCCTGAGTTCCGGGTCGTACTCGCGGCCGGTCAGCAGGGGTTCGTAGATCTTCGCCAGCTCCGGCTGCCTGCGCAGCGCCGGGACGGCCGCGTACGTCATCGAGGTCGGACAGCCGTGACCGGCGTCCGTGTGCCCCCACACCAGTCCGCCCGCGGTACGGGCGACATGGACGCCCGCCCGGTCCTCGGCCCAGGGCGCGCCTGCCAGTCCCTCGGCGACCGCGACCCGCATCAGGTGGTGCCAGCTGGGATGGAAGTCGACCTCGTCGACGCGGTTGCCGTACCGGTTGTGCGTGCGCAGCTCGGGCTCGTGGCGATCGGCCAGCTCGCCCCACTCCTGGGCCTCGGCGCTGCCGGCCCGCAGCCCGAGCCGCCGGATGCCCTCCTCGGCCCACCCGGCGCCCTCCCGGCGCAGCCCCTCGAGAAGGGCCGTGTCCTCGGACGCGTCGTACGGGGCCAGGGGAGGGGGCTGGTTGGTGACGTCGTGCGTGCTGTGCTGCTCGAGCTCGCGTGTGGAGACCATACGGCGAGTGTTGCACTATTGCTGCGATCGCAGCAATAGTGCAACACGCATCCGCCCCGTACAGTGCGTGTCCATGCGGATGAACGTGACAGCCCGGCCCGGCGAGGTCGATCCGCGTCCGCTGTCCGCGCGGTCGGTCGTCCTGAGCCTGCTGCTGGGCGTGCATCCCCCCGAGCTGGCGGCGAAGGACCTCGTGCGCGCCGTGGAGCCGTTCGGCGTCGGCGGGTCCACCCTGCGGGCGGCGCTCAGCCGGATGACGGCCGCGGGTGACCTGCGGCGCACGGACGGCGGCTACCGGCTGAGCGACCGGCTGCTGGAACGCCAGCTCCGCCAGGACGAGGCCGCCCGGCCGCACACGCGCGCGTGGGACGGCGACTGGGAGATGGTCGTGATCACCGCGACGGGCCGCGGCCCCGCCGAACGCGCCGATCTGCGCGCCCGGTTGGCCGCCCTCCGGCTCGCTGAACTCCGCGAGGGCGTCTGGCTCCGGCCCGCCAATCTGCGCCGCCCGCTGCCGGCCGACCTCGACGAGGTGGCCCAGCACTACACGGCCCGGCCCGAGGGACCAGCGCGCGAACTGGCGGCGACTCTGTGGCAGCTCGATGCCTGGGCCACCATGGCCCGGTCGCTGCTGGCCCACGTCGCCCGCGCGGACCGGCCCGCGGACCGTCTCACCGCCTTCGCGGCCGTCGTACGCCATCTGCTCGCCGACCCCGTCCTGCCGCCCGAACTCCTGCCCGCCGACTGGCCGGGCGCGCGGCTGCGTGCCGCATACGCGGACTACCAGCGGGAGATCACCGCGGCGGAGTGGGCGCGCGGACACCGGGCATGACACGGCGGCCGTACGAAGCGCCGTGCGGGGACGCTTCGGACGGCCGCCTCACCTACCGTGGGGGGTTTACCTGTAGGTGATGTCCGAGTTGCTGTACAGGCAGTTCGTGCTGTCGGGGCCCGTCCCGACGGCGGTGGTGTTGTTGTACTTCTGGCAGGGGACGACCTTGCGGCTGGAGTCGTTCAGGATCGTGATGCCGCGCAGGGTCGCCACGTCGTTGCGGTTGACGTTGATGCCGACGAGCCGTGCGGTGGAACCGGTCCCGGTCACCTCGATGTTGCTGAGGTTCACCTTGCGCGTGTACTGCGTGGAGCAGTCCCCGCAGGAGCGGTACAGCGTCTTGAACTCGCTGACGGCGAAGTTGGAGATGTTCACGGTGCCGGGCCCGTTGTGCTGGAAGACCTTGTCCGCCGCCTTCTTGGCGCCACCGCCGGTCACGGTGTAGGTGGAGCCGCCGCGGAAGGTCGCGGCGTCCTCGCCGACGTCCTCCCACCACACGTTCTGGAGGGTGCAGTTGCCCTCGCAGTGGATGCCGTCGGCGCCGGGCGCGCCGATGATGACGTTCTTCAGCGTCGCGCCGGCCGCGAGCTTGAAGATCGGGTCCTGGCCCTCCTCCTGGCCGTCGCCGGCCAGGTCGCCGCTGCCGTAGTACCGCACCATGCCGCCGTCCCGGACGCCGGACACGTTGATGGTCGAGCTCACTCCCTGGCTGCTGGAGGGCGTCGGCCAGGTCGCTGCGCTCGCCGTGGGGGCGTTGAATGTCATGATCATGACACTCGACAGTCCGAATGCGGCTAATGAGCCGGTGAGCGCGCGCTTGCGGGTGCGTGGTCGTGTTGCAGAAGTCATGTCCCGATTCCTTCTGTGGTGATGTGGGGGTGTCAGAGCTTCCCGGTGCCCGCGCCGCTCGTCACCGAGGCGACGACCGACGAGGCGGGCTCCGCGGTGTAGCTGTAGGGCGGGGTGGTGAAGGTGCCGACCCGCGAGACCTCGGTGGCGGCTCCACCGAGGTCGTTGCCGCGCAGGTTGGCGTATCCGTCGACGTCGCTGCTGCGGTTCGTGGTGACCGCGACCTTCGTCGAGCGGAAGACGTTGTTCTCGACCAGCATCTGGGCGCCCATGCGGGAGTGCACGGCGGTCTCGGCACCGACGACGTAGTTGTCGTAGAAGTGCCCGGTGCCGAAGCGCAGGCTGGGGATGCGCGAGTACACGTTGCTGAAGCTGTTGTGGTGGTACGTCACCTTCAGGTGCCCGGTGTCCTGGCTCGCGTTGTTGTCGCTGTGGCCGACGAGCGAGCCCTTGAAGTGGTCCTTGAAGGTGTTCCAGGACACCGTGACGTTGTCGGAGCCGTGGTTGATGTCCAGCAGACCGTCGTAGTAGTCCTTGTCGTGATCGCGGTCGGCCGAGAAGGAGTTGTGGTCGATCCACACCTTCGTCGACGCCTCGACGGTCACGCCGTCGGCCGGTGCGAGCGGCTTGCTGATGTTCAGATTGCGGAGCACGACGTTCGTGACCTTCTTCAGCCGCAGGCCGCCCCCGGTGAACCCGGCCGACGAACCGACGCCTAACACCGTGGTGTTGGAGCCGATGTCGACCTGACCGCTCAGCGAGATCAGGCCGTTGACCTTGACGACCTTCGCCGCGTTGCCGGTGACGGCGGTCTTGAAGGCGGCCAGCGACGAGACGGTGACCGCGGTGGCGCTGCCGCCGCCCGTCGTCCCGGCGCCGAATCCGATCGGCGAGGTCTCGGCGGCCCCGGCCGACTGCGGGGAGGCCAGGACCGCCACCGTCGCGAGAGCGACGGCTCCGGCTCCCAGTGCCGATCTTTGTGCCTGTGTACGTGGGGGGCGAGTACGCATGCGGGTGCGTCCCTTCGGGGGTGCCTGATGGATCATGTACGTGAATGTCGTACGCCATATTGAACGCCGCGCGTGTGCAATGTGACCGTTTGGGCCTTAGCGCGTGGGGGTCGGTCACACTGCTGAACGGAACGTAGGGGGTAAGCGCTTTCTAGTCAACGCTTCGCGCAGAAGACATTCGGCCGACCCAGGTAGGTCGAGCGGGCGAATTCTTTCGGACCGTGGGAGCGCTTCCATGGAAGCCATGTGCATGCCACGATGCTCGCCGGATGCTTCTTTCCCGAGAGGCCGGTGGATGACGACTCCCCGTATGCGTACGTTCATCAGCGGGCTCGTGCTCGCGTTACTGGCCGTCGGAATGTCGGCCCTGTCGCCCGGCCCGGCGGCCGCCGGTGACTCCGAGGCAGGCCGGCCGGACCCGCTGCCCGACTCCTTCACCTGGTCCTCGACCGGTCCGCTGATCGCTCCGAAGCCGGACGCCGCTCACCCGATCGTCTCGGTGAAGGACCCGACGGTGTTCCGGTACAAGAACCGCTGGCACGTCTACGCGACGACCGCCGACACCGCCGGTGCGTGGAGCCTGGCGTACACCAGCTTCAAGGACTGGTCCCAGGCGTCGACCGCACCGCAGACCTTCCTGGACGCCAACCCGAACATCGGCAACCGGTACGCCGCCGCGCCCCACGTGTTCTACTTCGCGCCCCAGAAGCTCTGGTACATGGTCTACCAGACAGGTCCGCCGTCCTACTCCACCACCACCGACCCCTCCAAACCGGAGAGTTGGAGCGCCCCGCGCTACTTCTTCGACAGCGAGCCCCCGGTCGTCACGGAGAACAAGGGCAACGGGTTCTGGCTGGACTTCTGGACGATCTGCGACAAGACCGACTGCTATCTGTTCTTCTCCGACGACAACGGTCACCAGTACCGCTCCCGGACCACCCTCGCGGAGTTCCCGAACGGCTTCCGCGACACCGAGATCGTGCTGTCCGAGCCCAACCGGTTCGACCTGTTCGAGGCGAGCAACGTGTACCGCCTCGGCAAGAGCGGCAAGTACCTCATGCTCGTGGAGGCGCTGGCCACCAAGTCGGACTGGCGGCGCTACTTCCGGGCCTGGACGGCCGACAGCCTGGGCGGCGCGTGGAAGCCGCTGGCCGAGACCGAGGCCAACGCGTTCATCCGCTCCAACAACGTCACCTTCGCGGCGGGCCGGCCGGCCTGGACCCAGGACTTCAGCCACGGCGAGCTGCTCCGCGACGGCGTCGACCAGACCCTGACGATCGACCCCTGCCGCCTGCGCTACCTCTACCAGGGCATGGATCCGGCCGCGAGCGGCGACTACTCCCAACTCCCCTGGAAACTCGGCCTGTTGACCCAGACGAACGCCTCCTGCTGACCGAAACCTCCGCACCACGTCCCCCAGAGCCGCGACCAGAAAGGGACCAGGACGTGTCCACCATCCCCCGCAACACCGCGAGAAGACCGCTGCGTTCGGTGCTCGTGGCGCTCCTCGGAGCGCTGGTGCCGTTGCTCGCGGCCACCGTCCTCACCGCACCGGCGGCCTCGGCCCGCCCCCAGCAAGCCGCCGCTCCCACCGCGACGCTCACCGAGGTCACGAACTTCGGCACCAACCCCAGCAACCTCCAGATGTACCTGTACGTGCCGGACAGCGTCACCGCGAACCCGGCGGTCGTGGTGGCCGTGCACTACTGCACCGGTTCCGGACCGGCCATGTACTCCGGCACCGAATGGGCCTCACTGGCCGACCGCTACGGGTTCGTCGTGGTCTACCCGTCGGTCACCCGGGCCAGCAAGTGCTTCGACGTCTCCTCGCCCCAGGCGCTGAAGCGGGACGGCGGCAGCGATCCGGTGGGCATCAAGTCGATGGTCGACTGGGTCACCCGCACCTACTCCGCCGACACGAGCAAGATCTTCGCCACCGGCATCTCCTCCGGCGCGATGATGACGAACGTCCTGCTGGGCGACTACCCCGATGTGTTCGCGGCGGGTGCCGCCTTCTCCGGCGTGCCGTTCGGCTGCTTCGCCACCACCGACGGCTCCGAGTGGAACAGCGCGTGCTCGGGCGGCACGGTGACCCACAGCCCGCAGGAGTGGGGCGACCTGGTCCGCTCCGCCTACCCCGGCTACACCGGCCCCCGGCCGCGCATGCAGGTGTGGCACGGCACCGAGGACGACGTCCTGCGCTACCCCAACTTCGGGGAGGAGATCAAGCAGTGGACGAACGTCCTGGGTGTCAGCCAGACCCCGGCCGCCACCGACTCGCCCGTCTCCGGCTGGACCCGCACCCGCTACGGCGCCACCGGTGACCGGGCCCCCGTCGAGGCGATCAGCCTCCAGGGCATCGGCCACAACCTCTACAGCTACGGCATGGCGTCCCGCGCGCTCACCTTCTTCGGCCTGGACAGCTCGGGGCCCGCGCCCCAACCCCAGCCGGGCGCCTGCAAGGTGACCGCGAGCACCAACGCGTGGAACACCGGCCTGACCGCCTCCGTGACCCTGACCAACACCGGTACGACGTCGGTCAGCGGCTGGCAACTCGGCTTCAGCCTCCCCGCCGGCCAGACGATCACCAACGGCTGGGGCGCCACGTACACACCGGCATCGGGCACGGTGACGGCCACGAACGCCACGTACAACGGCACGCTCGCCCCGAACACGAGCGTGACCATCGGCTATCAGGCGAGCCATACGGGGAACAGCGTGGCGCCGGGCACCTTCACGCTCAACGGGAAGGTCTGCAACGTGAGTTGACGTCTCCGTTACATGTGCGGCTGAGGCCCCGCCCTCAGACCGACCGGTGGTACTGGTCCGGAACGTGCACCTCCGCGCCGAGTTCCCGGGCCGTATGCCGGGCCCAGGAACTCGTTGCGCGTCCGGTCCGAGCGGCGCACCGCCCGTCCAGGGCGGGTCGGTCGATGACTTCCGGCCCTCGGGACTGACGGCGCTCGCCTCGACGATGATCAGGCCCGTGCCGCCGGCCGCGCATGCAGCGTAGTACGCGAAGTGCCACTCAGCCGTGACCTTCCGCATCCGGCGCGGGAGGAGATCCGGCTGGAATCCGTGCCGCACGCGCTCTGCGACCCCACGCGGCTGCGGATCGCGCGAGGGCTCGCCGCCCACGGCGGCGAGCTCTCCTGTTCGCACTTCCGTCTGCCCGTCACCAAGTCCACGACCACGCACCACTTCCGGGTGCTGCGCGAGGCCGGGGTGACCCGGCAGATCCAGCGGGGCACGGCCAGGCTAACGGCCTGCGCAGGGATGTCCTAGACGACCTCTTCCCGGGACTTCTCGACTGTCTGCTCGCCGCCGCCGGCCGGCAGGCCGTCCGCCTCGGCGGCTGAACCGCCCTTGCCCGGCAGATGGTTGAAGAGCAGGTTCAGCACGATCGCCGTCAGGCAGCCGGCGCTGATGCCGCTGTTCATGACCGTCTGGAACCAGTCCGGGAACTTCTCGTAGATCGTCGGCACGCCCACCGGCAGCATGCCCATGGCCACCGAAACGGCCACCACGGTCAGGTTGTTGTTGCCCCTGAAGTCGACCTGGGCCAAGGTCTTCAGGCCGCTCGCCGCGACCGTCCCGAACATCACCAGGCCCGCACCGCCCAGGACCGGCGCCGGAATGGCCGCCACCACCGCGCCCAGCTTGGGCAGCAGGCCGAGCAGGACGAGGATGCCGCCCGCCGTGGCGACGACCCAGCGGCTGCGGACGTGCGTCATGCCGACGAGGCCGACGTTCTGCGCGTACGCCGTGTACGGGAAGGTGTTGAAGACCCCGCCGAGCACGGTCGACAGGCCGTCGGCGCGCAGGCCGTCCGAGAGCGAGCGCGGCTCGACCTTCCGCCCGGTCAGCTCGCCGACCGCGATGAAGTCACCGGTCGTCTCGGTCATGGACACCAGCGCCACCACCAGCATCGAGATGATCGCCGACGCCTCGAAGGTGGGCGCACCGAAGTGGAACGGCGTGCTGATCCCGACCCAGTCGGCGTCCCCGACCCCGCCGAAGTCCGTGAACCCGAAGGGGACGGCCACCGCGAGGCCCACCGCGATGCCGATCAGCACCGCGATCCGGCTCAGGAACGCCGGCGCGAACCGCTGCACACCCAGGACCACCACGAGCACGAAGGCGGCGAGCGCGACGTTCTTCGGCTCCCCGAAGTCCTTCGCCCCGGCCCCGCCCGCGACCCAGTTGCCCGCGACCGGCAGCAGCGAGACGCCGATGATCAGGATCACGGTGCCGGTCACGAGCGGCGGGAAGAACCGCAGGAGCCTGCCGAAGACCGGCGCGAGCAGCACGATCGCGAGACCCGCGACGATCACCGAGCCGTAGATCGCGGGCAGTCCGCCGCCCGTCGTGCCGATCAGCACCATCGGCGACACGGCCGCGAACGTACAGCCCTGCATGATCGGCAGCCGCACGCCGAAACGCCAGAAGCCGATGCACTGGATGAGCGTGGCGATCCCGCACACCAGCAGGTCCGCGGTGATCAGATACGCCAGGTCGGCGGCCGACAGCTGCATCGCACCGCCGACGACCAGCGGTACGGCCACCGCACCCGCGTACATCGCGAGCACATGCTGCAGACCGAAGGCGGCCAGCTGCCGGACGGGTGGCACCTCGTCGACGGGATGCACGGGTGCGGTCGTTGCCATGGGCACTCCAGAGCGGCGGATGGCTGGGAACATGCGAACAGCACGAGACCGTACGAGTCTTGAACAGTTTGTTGATTTCGACGCTGTTGCCGATGTGTGTCATGCCCAGCCAGTTGCCCGCGATGCCGCTACGAGGCGTCCGATCGCGCCGCAGACAGCAGGGATTCCCAGTCCGGCAGCTTGACCACACCCCGCCCGAGCGAGGCCCCGAGCTCCGCTTCGGCCCGCTCGATCGCCTGCCACCCCGCCCACTCGACCGGCTCGATCCCCTCGGCCCGCAGCGCCGTGAGCGGGTCCCCGGGCAGCTCTTCGTGTACGAGGACGGGGGCGTCCTCCAGCAGAGACGTCACCGTCTCCTTCGCGCAGGGCCGGTTGGTGCCGATGACGCCCGTCGGGCCCCGCTTGATCCAGCCCGCCACGTACTCGCCCGGCGAGATCACGCCGTCGCGCAGAACTCGTCCGGCCTGGTGGGGGACCGTGCCGGTCGCCGGGTCGAACGGCAGTCCCTCCAGCGGTACCCCGCGATAGCCCACCGAACGCAGCACCAGCTGCGCCTCGATGTCCTCGAAGCGGCCCGTGCCCCGCACCCCGCCGCGTCCGTCCGGCGCCGTCCGCTCGAAGCGCACCGCGCCCACCCGTCCGGCGTCGGCGAGCAGTTCGACGGGACGCAGGAAGAACCGCACCCGGATCCGTCGGGGCGCCCCCTTGGCCGGGGCCTCGGCCCAGCCGCGCAGCACCTCCACATTGCGGCGCTGCGCTGCGGGCAGCCCGGAGGGATCGAGGTAGCCCGGGTCCAGCGCCAGCTCCTCCGGGTCGACGGCCACCTCGGTGTCCGGCAGGGCGCCCAGCTCACGCAGCTCCTTGGTGGTGAAGCGGGCCTGGGAGGCGCCCCGCCGCCCCACCATGTGGATCTGGGTCACCCGGCTCGCGGCCAGCGAGGTGAGCGCCGCCTGCGGCATGTCGGTGGGGCTCAGCTCCGCCGGGCCCCGGGCCAGCATTCGTGTGACGTCCACGGCGACGTTGCCCACGCCGATGACCACCGCCGACCGGGCGCCGAGGAGGAAGCGCTCGGGCGCGGAGTCGGGGTGCGCGCTGTACCAGGACACGAACTCCGTCGCCGACCAGCTGCCCGGCAGGTCCTCGCCGGGGATGCCGAGACGCCGGTCGGTGGCCGCGCCCACGCAGTACACGACGGCGTGGTACAGCTCCCGCAACCGCGTGGCCGGCACGCCGCCGGGGCCGACCTGGACACCGCCGAAGAACCGCACCCGCTCGTGCTCCAGGACCGTCCGCAGATTGTTCTGCAGCGACTTGATCTTCTCGTGGTCCGGCGCCACGCCGTACCGCACCAGGCCGTACGGACACGGCAGCCGGTCCAGGACGTCGACGAGCACCTCGGAGTCCTGCTGGACGAGGCTCTGGGCGGTGTAGCACCCGCTCGGTCCCGAGCCGATGACGGCGACACGCAGCACGGCGGAACTCCTAACCCGAGGGATCGACCAACCGAGGGATCGACCAGCTCGAGGGATCGACAGAAGATCGCTCTCGCTTCCAGGATCGCACCGCCACCCCTCCTCTGACAGTCCGCTGACAGGGTGCTGTGCGGAGGACGGGCACGCGTGTCCGTCCGCAGGGGATGTGATCATGCGGTTACGTTGCGTGTGTGCTAGAAGCATCCTTTCTTAATCTTTCTGATCGTTGTCCGACGGACGGCACCGTGTCCGTGCGGCCCGCGTGGGAAGTGCGGGAGGACGGGGGCGCGACGACGTGGTTCGACGTCCGGCTGGAGTTCACCGACGGCGCCCGGGTCGACGCGCTCGCCGTGGTGTCCGCGCAGGGCGTCTGTGTCGAGGACGTCCGGGCCCAGCCGGCGCTGTCGCTCGACGATCTGGCCGTGTTCGCGGACTGGATCGAGGACCCGCTCTGCGAGGCCTGCGGAGTCGGGCCCGGGCGGGTCGCGGGGCCGGACGCGGGGCTTGACGCCGAGGCGGCCGGATCGCGCCGGGCCCGTCCCGCGTGGCCGCGCGGCGTCGAGGGGCGGTGGCTCGTCGCGCAGCGGTACCGCGCGGCCCAGGAGGAGGGCGCCGACCCGGTGCTCGCGGTGATGTGCGCGACCGGGCACAGCCGTCGCAAGTCGCTCAGGCTGATCGCCCAGGCGCGCGACGCGGGTTTCCTGACGCCACGTCACGCGCGCCGCTGAGCGGGCCTGTTACTACCGGCTTCTCGACATTCGCGCCGGTCCCGCCATCCCCGCCATTCCGGCCACCCCTGTCATCCCTGTCAGCCCCGTCACAGCATGTCGCGCATCCGCGTGATCTCGCTGGTCTGCTGGGCGATCACGTCGTCGGCCATCTCTTCGATCCGGATGTTGTTGCCCTGTGCCTTGGCGTCGGTGGCCATGGTGATCGCGCCCTCGTGATGGGTGATCATCAGAGTGAGGAAGAGCTGGTCGAATGCCTTGCCCTCTGCCGCCCGCAGCTTCTTCAGCTGCGCCTCGGTCGCCATGCCGGGCATCGTGGCATGGTCGTGGCCGTCGCTGTTCTCGTCCTTGCCGTGTTCCTTCAACCAGCCCTGCATACCGCCGATTTCCGGTCTCTGGGCCGCGGCGATCCGCTCGGCGAGCTTCGCGACCTTCGGTGACTGGGCCCGGTCCGGGACCAGTTCGGTCATCTCCAGGGCCTGGGTGTGGTGCTCGATCATCATCCGCGCGTAGGCGATGTCCGCCGAGTTGGGGGAATCGTCGTCGGTGCGCTGCTCTTCCGCGTCCTCGGCGGACAGCGTCCGGTTCGCCTCGCCGGGCTTGCCGGGTACGAGCACCGAAGGGCCGGTCGCCGCAGCCGGCTTGGGCTCGGATCCGGAGTCGCAGCCCCCGAGTCCGAGCACGGCCAGAGCGGCCAGCGAGGCCGCGATGAGGGGGGCGCGGGACGCACGGGGGAAGAGCACAACGACCTCCTGTGGCAGGCGGGATGGGGCAGCCTCGGGGACACCTCGTGAGTGTCGATGACCGTCCTAGCACGCTTGAGCGCGTGACTGATCAAAAACCTTTATTACGTGTTCGTTGCCCCCTGTTGATATGTGCATGGTCACGACGATACTTCGGGGGTGCGTGAACCGTTCCGACACGAACGGCACCAGGGAGGAAACAGTGATCCTGTTAAGAGAACCCCGAACCCGGCGCAGACGCCTGGGAGTTGCCGCGGCAGCCGCCGGACTCCTGGCCGCGCTGCTGACGGCCGGACCGGCGGTCGCGACCCCCGACCCGGGGGACGCTCCGGCCGCGAGTGAGAAGGTGTCCAAGAGCGCCGAGGCCGAGGCCAGGGCGGCGATCGACGAGGGCGAGATACCGGGTGTGGACGAGATCGTCCACTCCGACAACATCGAGCACCTCGTCAACATCCCCAAGGACGTTCTGCCCGGCACCAATTCGGACCTCGCCTTCCAGGGCAAGTACGCCTTCTCGGGCAACTACGACGGCTTCCGCATCTTCGACATCAGCAACCCGAAGGCGCCGAAGACCGTCTCGCAGGTCCTGTGTCCGGGCTCGCAGAACGACATCTCCGTCTCCGGGAACCTGCTGTTCCTGTCCACGGACTCCTCGCGCAGCGACAGCAGTTGCAACAGCACCACGCAGCCCGCGACCGAGAAGTCGTCGTGGGAGGGCATGAAGGTCTTCGACATCAGCGACAAGAAGAACCCGAAGTACGTCGCCGCCGTCGAGACCCCCTGCGGCTCGCACACCCACACCCTGGTCCCCGAGCGCAGGAACGTGTACGTCTACGTGTCCTCGTACTCGCCGAACGCCACCTACCCCGACTGCCAGCCGCCGCACGACGGCATCTCCGTCATCAAGGTGCCGCGCGGCGCCCCTCAGAAGGCGGCGACGGTGGGCTTCCCGGTGCTCTTCCCCGGCGACGGCCCCGACGGCGGCGGCAACCCCGGCGCGCCCACCAACCCGGGTGTCTCCAAGACCACCGGCTGCCACGACATCACCGTGCTGCCCTCGAAGGACCTGGCGGCGGGCGCCTGCATGGGCGACGGCATCCTGTTCTCCATCAAGGACCCCGAGCACCCGAAGGTCATCGACCAGGTGCAGGACAACGTGAACTTCGCGTTCTGGCACTCGGCGACCTTCAACCAGAAGGCCAACAAGGTCGTCTTCACCGACGAGTTGGGCGGCGGCGGTGCGGCCACCTGCAACGCGGAGATCGGCCCGAACCGCGGCGCCGACGGCGTCTACGACATCGTGGGCAAGGGTGACCAGCGCAAGCTCGTCTTCCGCAGCTACTTCAAGATCGACCGCCACCAGGCGGACACCGAGGTCTGTGTGGCCCACAACGGTTCGCTGATCCCGGTCAAGGGCAAGGACCTCATGGTCCAGGCCTGGTACCAGGGCGGCGTCTCCGTCTGGGACTTCACGGACTCCGCGCACCCGAAGGAGATCGCCTACTTCGAGCGCGGCCCGGTCACCCTGGACCGGGTCACCACCGCCGGCTCCTGGTCGGCGTACTACTACAACGGCTACATCTACTCGAACGACATCGCCAAGGGCTTCGACGTACTGAAGCTCAACGACCGGCGCACCGACCCGGCCAAGTGGGTCCGCATGAGCGAACTCAACGTCCAGACACAGCCGGACTACTTCGACTGACCGGACTGGCTGCTGTGGCCGGCCCGACCGGGCAGGCCGTCGGGGCCGCACTCCGGTGCGGCCCCGGTCGCGAAGAACCGCGACAGATCCGAGTCGCCCGTCCCGCCGGACGCCACCGCGGTGTCCGGCGGGACTCCCAGCTCCCAGTCGAGCCGGTAGCGCTCGAACAACTCGGCCCGCAGGACCGGCAGGGGCATGGGCGCCCCCGGGACCAGTGCGGCGAAGACCGCGCCCATGAGCAGGGCGCGCAGCGTGGGGTAGTCCGCGTCGACGTCCGCGGAGCCGTGGCGGGCGACGGTGTCCCGCAGCAGCTGGGCCAGGCGCTGCTGCTCCGGGCACTGCACGAAGCCCTCGGCTTGAAGGATCCCGGCCATGTGCTGGCGCATCAGCAGGGGCTGGTCCCGCGCGAGGCCCAGGATCGCGTCGATGGCGCGCGCCATCCGCTCCCGGCCGTCCTGGGTGCGCGGCTCGCGCTCCAGCGCCTCCTCCAGCGTGCGGTGCATCAGCCGGTGTACGGCGGACTGCACGAGCGTGCGTTTGCCGGGGAAGTAGTACGACACCAGGCCGCGCGCCGAGCCGGCTCTGTCCGCGATGTCGCCGAGTGTCGTGGCCTCGTATCCGTGCTCGCTGACCAGCTCGATGGCCGCCTGAAGGAGCCGCTCCCGGGAACGCCGCCGCAACTCTTCGTTGACCGAGGCGCTGCGCGGGGACATGCTGTAACTCCCGTGTTGACTGGCTGCCAGCCAACTATACTCGGACGAGTCCGGACCGACGCCCGTAAGGGCTGGTCGGGGCTGCCGTCCGCCCTGGGTGCCGCGGGGGAGCGTCCAGGGCGGTCGGGACTTTTCGGTTGCCCGGTCGGCTTCGGTTGCCCGGTCAGCCCACCCGGTCCAGCACCGGCCGCAGCCCGTCGGGGCGCTGTGCCACCGGCAGGTGGTCCACGAAGTGCACCCCGCACCCCAGGGCGGCCGCACCGCCGTCCGCGCGCCGGTCGTCGCCGACCATGAGGGCGTCCGGCGCCTCGACACCGAGCGCCGCGCAGGCGGTCTCGAACAGGCGCGGGTCCGGCTTCTGGATGCCGTGCTCGTACGACAGCACGTAGACGTCGATGTAGGGGTCGAGGCCGTGCTCGCGGAACACCGGCCGCAGATCCCAGCCGATGTTGCTCACGACGCCCACGGCGATCCCGCGCTCGCGCAGCGTGCGCAGCACCCCGGCGGCGTCGGCGTACGGGGCCCAGGCGGCCGGGGTCATGTGCCGGTCGTACAGCGCGTCGTGCAACGCCGGGTCGGGGAGCGGTACTTGGCGGGAGAGGCCGGTGTACGCGGCCCGGTGCAGCTCGGCGCTCTTGTCACGGATGTCCCAGAGGGAGGCCAGCTCGTCGGGGATCCGCTGCACGGGGGAGGCCGTCCCGCCCGGCAGGGCGCCCACTCGCTCCAGTGCGTCCGCGGTCCGCAGCAACTCGGGCTCGGCGAGGGAGAGTTCGGCCTGGGCCAGGACAGCCCGCAGCCAGGACTCGGAGGACTCGATGCGGAAGAGGGTTCCCGAGAAGTCGAACAGCACGGCAGCCATGGGGGCGATCCTACGGGGCCGCGTTCCGCTCGTGTTCCGCTCGATCGGCCCGCTGCGGCGGAACGCCGGGTAACGCCGGGTTCATGCCCGCCACCGCACGAGGACCGTCACCGCCAGGGCCACCATCATCGCGCCCATGAGCCAGCCGCCGACGACGTCCGAGGTCCAGTGGACGCCCAGCCACACGCGGGTCAGGCCGACGCCGACGACGGAGACCCCCGCCACGGTCAGGGCCGTGTGCCACAGGGCGCGGTCGGCGCCGTGGCGGTGCAGCAGCCACAGGAGCAGGCCGAACACGACCGTGGCGGTCATGGCGTGGCCCGACGGGAAGGCCGCGTAGTGGGCGGAGTCGACGGGGTCGGGCCAGATCGGCCGGGCGCGTCCGACCGCGGCTTTCAGGGACTGCTGGAGCAGCGTGCCCAAGGCGCAGGTGGCCACCAGCCATCCGGCCGTCCACCAGTCCGCGCGCCGCCACACCAGCCACACCGCGGCGACCGCGGCGACGATGCGCATCGTCCACGGGTCCCAGACCCAGTCCGTCAGAATGCGGGACGCCTGGGTGACGCCGTGCTCGTCGACCGCCCAGCGATGGGTGGTGCGCGAGATGTCGCCGTCGACGGCGATCAGGGGATGCCAATCGGCCGCGACGAGCGCGAGCAGCAGCGCGGAGCACAGCGCGAGGATGCCCGTGGCGCGGGCGGCGGTGCGGTGCGCCGGCGGGCGGGGCGGGGAATCGACGGGCGGGGTGTGCATGCTGCGATCCTCGCCGACGTGTGGGGCGTGAGGCCAATCCCGGGGATCCCGGGCCGTACCCGGGCGCCCTCCAGGTGGCCCCCGCCCGGCCCGTCACCCCAGCGCCCGCAGTCCCGGTACGAACGCCACCAGTACCGGGACGACCGGCACCAGCGTGGCCGCGGCCGTCAGCCGTAGTCGGCGAGCCGGCGTGAAGCGGTCCGGGGGAGTGAGCAGCCGGTGCACCCGCTGCGGCACATGCGCCTGCGGGGTCGGGCAGGGGCCGAACACGCCCCGGTCCTCGTTGAGTTCCACCAGGGCGAGCGCGGTGGTCAGCCGGCCGAAGCGGCGGGAGGCCATGTCGTCGGCGGCGAGTTCGACCAGGCGGTGCATCTCGTCGCGGAACGCGGCGAACACCGGCACCTGCGGGAACCCGCCCGCCAGCGCGCCCGAACAGTGCAGCAGCCAGTCGTGCCGGGCCTGCGCGTGGCCCTCCTCGTGGGCGACGAGGGCGTCCAGCTGCCGGCCCTTCAGACGGCGCAGCGCGGCCGTGGTGACGACGAATCGGGGGGCCGCCCCCGGCAGCCACCAGGCGTCGGGCCGCTCGCCCTCCAGCACCACGAGCGGGCTGCCGGGTTCCTCGCCGGGCAACAGCGGTGCGCGGACGAGGAGTTCGGCCCGGCGCAGCCGACGCCGGGAACGCGCCCGTACGACCTCGCGGACCAGCATCGCCGCACTCCACACCCCGCCGCACGCGAGCGCCACCGCCGTCGTCGCCGCCCACGGCCCGGCCGCGCCCAGCGGGTAGGCCTCCACGACGGCATGCGGCGCCGGGGCGAACACCTGGCCGCCCACCGCCTGCCAGGCCGCCGCCGCGCTCAGCGTCATCGACAGCGCACAGCACAGCAGGACGGCCGCCACCACGCACTGCCACACCCACAGCGCGAGCACCGGTTCACGGTCAGCCCAGTCGGCCCGGGCCATCAGCCGAGGGGCGACGACGGCGGTCAGGGCGCCGAGCAGCAACAGTGCCGCGGGGAGCATCATGGGGGCAGCTTATGAGCGTCGCGCCGCTCAGGGGTACGGCCCGCGCGGCCGAAGTGACGCAAGCAACGGTTTACGTGCGGCGGATCAGGCATGGCGTCGTACCCACCGGCGTCACCATCGGCACGTCACATCGGCACGTCACATCGTCAGCAGCATCGTCACCATCGCGATCCCCATCGACAGCCGGCACGCCCGCGCCAACTCAGGCCGGTCACCCCACGCCACGGCCCCGCCACCGCCGGCTACCGGCACCAGCCGCACCCCGGACAGCAGCACGTACCCCGCGAAGTAGAGCAGCAGCGCCCCTGTCACCGGCGCGACCCCGGCGCCGCCGTGCCCGGTGTGCGAGCCCGGGGAGGCGGCCATGACCACCGCCATGTAGACCATGGCCGAGGTCCCCACGAGGTGGTGCAGATGGTGGGCGTCGGTCCGGGCCGCCCACAGGGCGTGCAGCCCGGCCGCGCCGAACACGACCGCGTAGCCGGACCAGGCCCACTGCGGCGGGGTGAACACCGCCGCCGGCACCGCCATCGCGGCCATGCCAAAGCCCATCAGCGCCTCGCTGCCCGCGGCACGGCGCTGCTCCTCGACACCGCTGCGCATCCGCAGCAGGCAGTAGGCCCCGGTCGCCGCACACAACGCCACCAGCAGCCAGCCGGGCGAAATCGGTCCGTGCACGGGCACCTCCCCGCTCGACGGTCGGTCAAGGAATGCCCGGGCCGTGCGGCGCGCAAGCGAGCGCAAGGGGGCAAGCGGGGAGCACTCGGCGGAGCACAGCAGGTCAGCGGCTATCATTTACAGGTAAAACACCTGTTAATCTCTCTCTCGTGAGCCGTACGCCCCCTGCCTCCGACGCGCCGCCCGCCCGACGTCTCCCGCTCGCCGGCACGCTGCGCGTCGGCCGGCCCTCCGACATCTGGTTCAAGCCCGCGCTGAGCGTGGTCGTCGCGGTCGCCCCGCCCAACCTGACCCTCCTGGCGCTCGGCCGGCTCGACCTCGCGATGTACACGATGGCCGGATCCCTGTGCGCGCTGTACGCCCACAACCGCCCGTACGCCGCCCGGGCCCGCGTCCTGGCCGGGGTGATCCTGGGCATGCTCGGCGGCCTGGCCGTCGCCCTGGTAGCGGCCTCGCTCACCACCAGTGCCGTCGTCCTGGTCGGCGTCGGTGCTCTCCTGGCCGCCGTACAGAAGGTCCTGTGCGATGCCACCCGCGTCGGACCGCCGGGCAACGTGGTCCTCACCTTCATCAGCTCCGCCGCCCTGTTCGCGCCGCAGACCCTCGGTCAGGTCCCCGCGCATCTGGCGCTGGGCGCCGTGGCGGGCGGCTGGGCCTGGCTCGTCGGCATGGCGCCCGGGCTGCCGCGCCCGCACGGCCCGGAACGCCGCGCCGTCGCGCACGCGCTGAACGCGGCCGCCGCGTACGCCGCCATGCACGGCGCCGGTGACAGCGCCGGTGACGACCGGGGCAACCCCCACGCCGTCGCGCACGCCCTGAACGGGGCCGCCGCGTACGCCGCCATGCACGGCGCAGGTGACAGCGCCGGTGACGACCGGGCCAAGTCCCGCGCCGCCGCGGCCGCCGCCGTGCAGGCCGCCTGGCAGTCGCTGCTCTCCGCCGGTGCCCGCACCGCGCCCCGGCGCCGTCTCGAACGGCTCGTCGTACGCGCCGAAACCGCCCTCGCCGCCCCCGCGGACACGAACCCGGAACGGCTGCGCACCTGGGCCCGCGCCCTGCGCGGCACCGGACCGATCCCGCGGGCGGACGAACGGCCGGCGGAGACTGGCGAACTCGGCCGGGCGGAGTCTGGCGGACTTCTTGGCCGGGCGGAGGCCGGCAAACTCCTTGGCCTGGCGGAGGTCGGCGAACCCTTCGGCCGGGCGGAGACCGGCAACCCTTTCGGCCCGGTCGGGACTGGCGAACCCCTTGGCCCGGTGGAGTCTGGCGAACCGCTCGGCCTGGCGGAGGTCGGCAAACCCTTCGGCCCGGTCGGGACCGGTGAACCCCTTGGCCCGGTGGAGTCTGGCGAACCGCTCGGCCCGGCGGAGACCGGCAAACCCTTCGGCCCGGCGGAGACCGGCAAACCCTTCGGCCCGGCGGAGACCGGCAAACCCTTCGGCCCGGCGGAGGCCGGCGAACCCTTCGGCCCGGCGGAGGCCGGCGAACCCCTCGGCCCGCCCGAGACCGACGAACTCCTCGGTGTGGACGCCGAACTCGCCGTCCCCGCACCCCGATGGTGGAGCAGGCTCGGCCTCGGCCCGCTGACCCCGCTCGCTGTCCGCACCGCGCTCGGCTGCGCCCTCGCCGGCTACGTCTCCCTCGCCCTCGGTGTCGGCCGCCCCTACTGGGCCTTGGTCACCGCCGCCTCGCTCTACCAGGCGAACCTCAGTCTCACCTGGAGCCGGGGCGTCCAGCGCGTCGTCGGCAACCTCGCGGGCGTCCTCCTCTTCGCCGCCGTGGTCCCGCTGGCCCATCTCGGCCCGGCGGCCCTGGTCCTGTGCAGCCTCGCCCTCAACTTCGGCGGCGAGGCGCTGATCAGCCGCAACTACTGGCTCGGCAGCGTCTGTGTAACCCCGATGGCGCTGCTCATCACCGAGTTCGCCGGATATCAGCAGCCCGGCCGGCTGATCACCGAGCGGGTCGTGGACACCCTCGTCGGCACCCTGGTCGGCCTCGCCGCGGCCGTCGCCGTCACCAACCGGCGCGCGGGCGACCGCGTCGAGCAGGCACTGTCCGGCGTCGAGCGCTCCCGCGAGCGCGCCGCCCGCCTCCTGGCGGAGCCGCACCCCGCCCCGGGCGCCGTGGAAGCCGCCCGCCGCGGCCTCACCGCCGCCCTGGTCGAGCTGCGCGCCACCGTCGAGGCCGCGTCCGGCGAGTGGTGGCAGCGTGCCGTGCCGCACGAGAGGGTCGTGCTCGCCGAGCGGTCGGGACACCGTACGCTCGCGACGACGGCACGGCGCCAGGGGCCGCACTCGGCCCCACGCACGGACACAGCGACGGAGGACGTACGGCCATGACGGCGACCAGCGGACGGCCGGCGACGGAACAGGACGCACCCGGCGGGACGAAGAGCGACACCGTCGCCGCGGTCGTCCGGCAGTGGCAGGCGGTCCACCCCGACCTCGACACCGGCCCCATGGAGATCATCGGCCGCGTCAACCGCTGCGCCGCCCTCCTCCAGCAGGCCGAGGACGCCCCCTTGCGCCGGGCCGGGCTCAGCCGCCCCGAGTTCGACCTGCTCGGCGCGCTGCGCCGCACCGGACACGAGCTGACTCCGGGCGAACTGGCCCGCGAGACCTTCTCCTCGGGCGCCGCGGTCACCAAGCGCCTCAAGGCCCTGACCGAGCGAGGCCTGGTGGAGCGCCGCGGCGACACCCGTGACCGCCGCGTCGCCCACCTCCGCCTCACGGACGCCGGACACGAGCTGGTCGACGCCATCCTGCCCGAGCAACTCTCCTACGAGACCGCCGTGCTGTCCGGGATGGCACCGGACGAGCAGGACGAACTGGCCGCGCTGCTCGCCGGCTTGCTCGGGCGGCTGGAGGGCCGCCTGGGAGCCCTGCGCCCCTGATCGTCGTTTCGCCCTGCCCCGGAAGTTTCAAAGACCGGTGCGCCATTGACGTGGCAGACCTGACCTTCTTACGTTCGACCAGGCCGGTTCGGATCATCGACTGGCGTACGACACGCCGGACGAAGGATGGATGCCGTGACCGCCGAAGAATCCGCCGCCCCCTCATCCGAGAAGCCCACCTTCTCTTCCGAGAAGCTCACCGTCGAGCTCACCGCCGAGACGGGACCTTTCCACGGCGGCGCGAGCGGAGCGCTCTACGGGCTGTACGGCGACGGCGTGCCCAGCCGCACCCTCGTCGAGGGCATGTACGTCCGCACGGTCACCACCAAGGCGCAGGACGGCATCCAGCATCCGGGCGCCGACGCGCTGGAGATCCTGCCGTCCTTCGTCGCGGCGGGCGGCAAGGACGTGTACGTCTATCTGCCCGACTTCTACCGGGGCTTTCCGTACGAGTGGCCCGGTGCCACCGGCGAGGAGCGGCTCGCCGGTTTCCTGGAGGTCATCCGCCGCCAGGTCGAACACGTGCTGACCCTGGGCGAGTACAAGTCCCATGTCGTGTACGTCCCGTTCAACGAACCCGAGGGCAACATGTTCGGCGAGGGGGAGTGGAGCTACGACCGGGTCTCCTGGCGCACCGACCCACGGGCCTACTTCGCGGCCTGGGAGAAGGCCTACCGCCTCATCAAGGGCCTCGACCCCGACGCGCGCATCGCCGGACCCAACACCAGCATCCTGTACCCCGAGGTCAGGGGCTTCCTGGAGTTCGCCAAGGCGCGTGACGTGCTGCCCGACGTGATCACCTGGCACGAGCTGTCCGCACCGGCCGAGGTCCGCACGAACGTCGCCAAGTACCGGGAATTGGAACGGGAGTTGGGCCTCGGTCCGCTGCCCGTCAACCTCAACGAGTACGCGCACAACTACCACGTGTCCGTCCCCGGCCAGATGGTGCAGTGGATCTCCGCGATCGAGGAGTCGAAGGTCGACGCCGACCTCGCGTACTGGAACATCGCGGGCAACCTCAACGACTCGGCGGTCGAGGCGAACAAGGGCAACGGACAGTGGTGGCTGTTCAACGCCTACGGACAGCTGACCGGCAGCACCGTCCGGGTCGTCGCCCCGCATCCCCACGCGCAGTACACGCTTCAGGGCGTCGCCACCCTGGACCGGGACAAGCGGCAGGCCCGGCTGCTGTTCGGCGGATCGGGCGGCGCCGCCGACATCGTCTTCGAGGGCGTCGACCCGCACATCTTCGGCGAGACCGCGCACATACGGCTTCAGGAGATCCCCTGGACGGGCCAAGTCGGGGCCAGTGCCCAGCCGTCGCGGCTGCGCGACGACGAACTGCCCGTCGTGGACGGCCGGGTGACGCTGCCGGTGAGCGACCTCGACGCGATGTCCGCCTACCAGGTGATCCTGTCGCCCGGCGGCAACGGGGCTACGTCCCTGCCGCCCTCGGCCGGCCGGCGGCGGACGTACGAGGCCGAGGACGCGACCTACACGGGCAGCGGTTACTCGAGGAACGGGCCCGAGGGATCCCCGTCCGACGTCGACAAGTTCGCCACCTCCGGCGGCTACCACGTGGGCGGCCTGCGCACCGGCTCCGACGGCGTGCTCGCCTTCGACGTCGAGGTCCCGCAGGACGGCACGTACGACGTCAGCGTGTTCGCCAACTCCCACAACCTCGCCGACCTGGTGCGCGAGCAGGGGCCCACCAACGTCTTCCTGCGCGTCGACGGCGAGGCCCCGCGCGAACTGCGGCTGCCGCTCGGCTACAAGTGGGCGGTGTGGGGACACACCGACACCCGCGTGGAGCTGACCGCCGGCAGACACCGCATCACCCTCGCCGCACGGGACCCCGAGCTCGGCGTCACGAAGGGCGAGGCGGTCGTCGACAAGCTGGACCTCGCCCTGCGCACCGACGACGTCACCGCGCTGTACGAGGCCGAGTACGCGGCACTCGCCGGCGGGGCCGCCGTCAGCTACGCGCACCGCGCGGCCTCGGGGCCCGGCGTCGCCGTGCTCCCCCGGGGCGGCACCGTCACCTTCTGGACGCACGCAGCCGACGACGGCGAGGCGAGCGTGACCGTCGACGTCCTCGGACCCGGCGAGGGCCTGCTGAGAGTCAACGGCGAGGACGTCGGACGCGTCGAGCGGGGCGCCATGGCGCTCTTCCTGGCCGGCGGCGTCAACAAGCTCACGGTCACCGGGACTTCGGAACGCCTGATCGTGGACCGGCTGCGCGTCGCCCCGTCCCGCGGCCTGCTGCCCGCCACCGTGTACGGCGCCGAGGAAGCGGCCCTGACCGGCACCGCGAGGGTGACCGGATACACGTACGCCACCGGCGGCAAGGCGGTGGACGGCATCGGCGGCGGACCCGGCAACGCGCTCACCCTGACGGTGACGGCGGACCGCGCCGGACGCCACGCGCTGACGATCCGGTACGCCAACGGCGAGCAGGCACCCGCCACGCACTACAACCCGGACCCCGTCTGCCGCCACGCGGACATCTCCGTCAACGGAGCCGACCCGCACCGCGTCCTGTTCCCCACCACCTTCCACTTCAACAACTTCTGGAACCTCTCGGTCCCGGTCACCCTGGAACAGGGCGCCAACACCCTCACCTTCACCGCCGACGAACTCCCCGACTTCGCCGGCGAGACCAGGAACCAGCACGGTCAGCGCTCCGCCTACGCGCCGGTCGTCGACCGGGTGACGGTGACACCGCTGTTCCAGCCGTTCTAGAGGACGTCGGTCGCGGTACGGCGGTAGGTGGAGCGCCGGTCGTCGATCTCGGACCAGCGGTCGCCGTAGATGTTCCGGGTGATGGCGGGCTCCCGTACGAAGTCGTGCGGGAAGCCGAGCGACACGGCGCTCACCTCGTCGAGGCGGGCCACGGCGTCGGCGTCGAGGCGGACGTCGACGCCGCCGAGGTTGTCGGCGAGCTGGTGCTCCTTGGTGGCCCCGATGATCGGCACGATATTGCCGGGGTGGCCCAGCAGCCAGGCCAGGGCCACCTGGGCGGGGCTCCAGCCGCCCTGCTCGGCGATGTCCAGGACGGCCGTGATGACGTCCTCCTCCTGGGAGGTCGGCTTGTCGTCCTGGAGGTCCAGCCGGCCGGACTCGCCCCGGCGGTACTTGCCGGTGAGCTTCCCGGCCGCCAGCGGCGCCCACGCGAGGACAGCGAGGTCGAACGCGCGGGCCTGCGGCAGCAGTTCACGCTCCGGGGTCCGCTCCAGGAGGCTGTAGCGCAGCTGCGAACCCGCGAACGAGGTCCAACCCCGCAGTTCCGCAAGCGTGTTGGCCTGGGCGATCTCCCAGGCGGGCCAGTCCGAGACACCGAGGTACAGCACCTTCCCGGTGCGGACGAGGTCGTCGAGCGCCCGCATGACCTCCTCGACCGGGGTGAAGTTGTCGCGGGCGTGCACCCACAGCACGTCGAGCCGGTCGGTGCGCAGCCGCTTCAGGCTCGCCTCCACCGACTGCACCAGGTTCTTGCGGTGATTGCCCGCGGCGTTGACGTCGCCCTCGCGGATCCCGCACGTGTACTTGCTGGCCAGTACGAACTCGTCGCGCCGCCCTTCGAGCAGTTCGCCGAGGATCCGCTCCGAGCTGCCGTCGGTGTAGTTGTTCGCCGTGTCGATGAAGTTGCCGCCGGCGTCCGCATAGGCGTCGACGATCCGGCCGCTGGTCTCCTTGGCGGCGCCCCAGCCCCAGTCGTCGCCGACGGTCATCGTGCCGAGGCTCAACTCGCTCACGCGCAGACCGGTCTTGCCGAACAGTGTGTAACGCACGGTGCTTCCCCTTCAGGCAGGTCGTGGGTACGACGCTAGGGGTTCGAGCCCACTTCAACGCAAGCGCGCCGTGCGACCGCACCCCTGACCATCCAACTGATCAACGCGCACGTCGCCGCCGTCGTCCCCGGCGTATCCGTCTCCGTGCACACCGTCCTCAGCGACCTGGAGCGACAGCCCGGCGAGTTCATCACCGATCCGTGGGTGGGCGAGCGGGTCACGCTCGTCGCCGAGCAGCGCGGCCATGTCGTCGCCGCGGTCCATCTGCTGCGCTACCGCGCCGATGCCGAGGTGGGCGCGAACTACCGGGACACGGGGGAGATCGACTGGTTCGTCTGCCATCCGCCGGCCTCCCTCTGGCCCGGCTCCGAGGAGGCCGCCGACCTGCTGATGTCCGCCTGGCACAGCTCGCCCGCTGGAACGTCCGCGTGCGCTACGCCGACGGCGCGCTCCCCGCCCCGGCCGTCTACGGCCTGCCCCGGAACTGGCCGCACATCCGCGCCGTCTACGAGCGCGCGGGCTTCCGGCACCTCGGGGACACGGAGGTCATCCTGATCGCACGGGTGGCCGATCTCCCGGCGCCCAAGCCTCGCCCGGGCGTCACGGTCGAGCGCACGCTGGGGGTGTGCGGCACCCGCTTCACGGCGCACGCCGACGGACGCGCCCTCGGCTTCATCGAAGTGGACACCGCCCTGGCCCGTCCCGAACGCCACATCCGAGCGGCGGGCCTCGCCGACATCGGCAACCTGCACATCGACCCGGCGCAGTACGGCCAGGGTCTGGAGCACTGGCTCCTCGCCCAGGCCGCCGACTGGCTCCGCCTGTGCGACGTGGACCGGCTCTTCGCCTATGAGCGGGCCACCGACCGCACCGCCATCGACCACCTGACCTCGGCGGGCTTCCGGGAACTGGCCCGCACCGACCGGCGCTGGGAGCACCGCCCCCGCTGCACTCAGGTACCGGACCGGTACCGCAGCGGGTGATCCGCCGGCACCTCCACCAGCACGATCCGCATCCCGTCCGGATTCGCGATCCACATCTTCGACCAGCCCCCACGGCTCCTTCACCGGCGGCCGCACGATCTCGACCCCCTTGGCCACCAGTTCGTCGTGCACCGCGGCCACGTCCTCGACCTGGAGCCACAGCCGGACGGCCGGGGACGGGGCCGCCTCGGACCGCCCGGAGACCTCCAGGAAGCCGCCGCCGAGGAAGTAGACCGTGCCCCGCTCCGGCCCCGTGCCGAACTCCCGGTAGACGGCGAGCCCGAGCTGCTCGCCGTAGAAGACACGGGACCGTTCCGGATCAGTGGGCCGGAGCAAGGTCCGGCCGCTCAGTACGTGCACCATGTCCCCGGAGACTAGGCCCTGTCGTCAAATTCCCTCCCCCACTGCCTTAAGGGCGTGGGAGGTACCCCCAGCCCCGCGACGCCATGCACGCTCCCCCACTGCCTTGAGGGCGTGGGAGGTGCCCCCACTCGCCGCACCGGGCGCAGACCCACGTACAACCAGTACGAGGGCCTGCGCCCGGCACTCCCCCAGCCTTCGGCCGGGGGGACCCCCAGAGCACGCACCTGACGCCGCGGTGCCCGCCCTTCGGGCGGACGACGGGAATTTGACGGCAGGGCCTAGTGGCGGGGTTACTCTCACCGATGCACGAGCCGCTGCACCAGCCGCGCCGAGGAATCGGAGACCCGAGTCATGGAAACCGCCACCGGACTGATCTTCCGCGATGCCACCGACGCCGACGTGGACGTGCTGGTCGCGCTGATCGAGTCGGCTTACCGGGGGGACACGAGCCGCACCGGGTGGACCACCGAGGCGGACATCCTCCAGGGGCAGCGGACCGATCCGGAGGGCGTGCTCGCCGTCATCAAGGCGCCCGGCAGCCGACTGCTCACGGTCGAGCGCGACGGGCAGGTCGTCGCCTGCTGCCAGCTCGAACACCGCGGCGATCACGCCTACTTCGGAATGTTCGCGGTCAGCCCGGCCCTCCAGGGCGGGGGCGTCGGCAAGGTCATCATGGCGGAGGCGGAGCGGACCGCCCGCGAGGACTGGGGCGCCCAGGAGATGCACATGAGCGTGATCACCGTGCGGAACGACCTCATCGCCTGGTACGAGCGCCGCGGCTACCGCCGTACGGGAAAGATGACCCCCTTCCCGTACGGCGACGAGCGCTTCGGCATTCCGCAGCGCGACGACCTGGAGTTCGAGCTGCTGGTCAAGCCTCTGGTCTGACGGCTGTTCCTGTGACGTCCATGCCTGTGACGTCTATGCCGTGAAGCGGCCGGTGCGTTTGATCTCGGGATAGTCGGTGGTCGCGCCGTCCAGTCCCAGGGCCCGCGCGAGCCGCAGGTGGTCCTGGGTGTTCACCACCCAGCCGATGATTCTCAGGTCCGCCTTGCGCGCGTGCTCCACCACCTCCAGCGTGAGCCGGCGGATGTTGAGGCAGACGGTCGAGGCCCCCGCGTCCACGGCGCGGTCCACGATGTCGGTGCCGTACCGGCTGCCGATGAGCGCGGTCCGTACGCCGGGAACCAGCCGGGCGATCTCGGCGACCGCCTCGTCGTGGAACGACGACACCTCCACACGCGCCGTCAGGTCCCGTCGGTGCATGACCTCGGCCAGCGCACGCGCCGCCGCGACGTCCTTGATCTCAGCCTGCAACGGTGAGCCCACGGCGTCCAGGACCTCCTCGAACACCGGGACCCGCTCGCCCAGACCCGCGTCCAGGGCGCGCAGTTCGGCGAGGGTCTGCTCGGCGATCGGCCCGGAGCCGTCGGTCGTGCGGTCCACGTCGGTGTCGTGCATGACGACGAGGGCGCCGTCCTTGCTCAGGTGCAGATCGAGTTCGAGGACGTCGAGGCCCGCCTGTTCGGCGGCGAGGAAGGAACGGAGTGTGTTCTCGGGTTCGACACCCATGACTCCGCGGTGACCGATGGTGAGGAAGTTCAAGGTTTCGACTCGCTTCCGTCGACGGCGGCGGTGGGGGAGCCGCGCGCGGGCCGGGGCGGACGGCCGCACGGGCAGATCCGCCAGCCTAACGGCCCGGCCCCGCGATGGACCCATGCCTGCGCCGAGAGCGGGGCTACCAAGCGCAAGTCGTTGCCGACAGGGTATCCGGCAGGAAAAAGTTCTGTGACAACCGGGTATGCGCAGGATAATTTCCCGAAGGCTCCCCTTGCTGAGTGAATCCTCATGTGCATACGGTGTCCGTACGCGAGGTTCTCCCGTGGAGGATGAGACATGACGGAAATTCTTGTGCAGGCGGCTTCGGGGGAGCGGGTTCCTCCCGCGACCAGGGTGGTGGAGCACCCGGCGTGGCCCGTGCTCAAGGATGCCGTGGAGCGGATCCGGCCATGGCAGTCCAAGGACGGATCGATCGACTTCGAAGCCGAGGGCGCCCCCGACCCGGCGGACGCCGAGCTCGCCGTACGGCGTGTCGTGCACGCCGTCGAGGAGCTGTCCCCGCTGCTCCCGCACGACCGCGCCTATCACGAGGCCCTCGTCAAGGACCTCCACCACTGGGTGGACGGCGGCTTCCGGGTGCCGGACTTCCTCGACTCGCTGCTGGCCTTCCAGCCCGCCGCGAACCGCGCGGACGGCCTCCAGCACCTGGTCGTCTTCCCGATGTACACGCAGAACGGCAACCCGGACCGCAACCTCGAAGCGATCGTGCTGCGCATGGTCTGGCCCGACTGGCTGGCCGAACTGGAGCGCACCCGCTACGACAACCCGCTGTTCTGCGGCCTCAAGTTCGAGGACTTCACGGCCGGTTACGACACCAACTCCGCGGTCCTCTTCCCCGAGACCATCGCCGTGCGCGAGGCCCCCGAGCGGTTCAGCTGGGGCGGCATCTTCTGCGACCGCGAGGCGGCCCGCTTCCGCCGGGTCACCGAGGCCGCCGTCGACATCCTGGGCCTCGACCTGCCCGAGGACGTCGCCGCGATGGTCCACGACCAGAAGCGCTGCGAGGAGGCCTTCGTCCTGTGGGACATGGTCCACGACCGCACCCACAGCCACGGCGACCTGCCGTTCGACCCGTTCATGATCAAGCAGCGCCAGCCGTTCTGGATGTACGGCCTGGAGGAGCTGCGCTGCGACCTCACCGCCTTCAGGGAGGCCGTGAAGCTGGAGTCCGACGGCGTCCCGCAGGCCCGTGACGTGCAGTACGCGGTGCTGTTCGACCGTATGTTCCGTTTCCCGGTCACCGGGGAGCGCGTGCGCAACTACGACGGCCTCGGCGGCCAGCTCCTGTTCGCCTACCTGCACAAGCACCATGTCGTCCGCTGGACCGACAACAAGCTGTTCATCGACTGGCAGCGCGCCCCGCAGGTCACCAACGAGCTGTGCGCCGAGATCGAGAAGCTGTACCGGGACGGCATCGACCGCCCCAAGCTCGTCCACTGGTTCGCCGGATACGACCTGGTCTCCGGCTACCTCGCCCCGCACCCGGGCTCCCGCTGGGCCAAGGGCCCCGACGCCCTCGACCTGAGCCAGCCACCGCGAAAACTCGTCGATGACGTGCTTCCGGACGAGTTTCCGCTGAGCATGTTCTATGAGGCACTGTCCAAGAAGCTCAAAAAGGTGATCGCGTCCACCAAGGGCATCACGGCGGACGGCGCCGAGCGGATCGCCGCGTGAGCGACCTGCGTACCGAGAACACTGCTCAGGAGGCGAAGACCATGGGGAACGGAGCGCTCAGCGGTGCGGTGATCGCGGTGGCCGGCGCGGGCGGACCCGCCGGGCGGGCGACGCTGCTCAGGCTCGCCGAGGCGGGAGCGACCGTCGTCGGCGCGGACAACGATCCCGAGCGACTGGCGGAGGCCGTGGACGCGGCCCGCTACAGCGCCGGCGGCGCCACGGTCACCGGGGAGACGGTCGATCTCCTCGACGTGGACTCGACCCGCGACTGGGCCACCCGTACCGAGAAGGAGTTCGGCCGGGTCGACGGCCTGGTCCACCTCGTCGGCGGCTGGCGCGGCAGCGAGACCTTCGCCAAGACCAACCTGCACGACTGGGACCTGTTGGAGATGCTGCTGATCCGCACCGTGCAGCACACCTCCCTCGCCTTCCACGAGTTCTTGCAGCGCAGCGACCGCGGCCGGTACGTCCTGATCAGCGCCGCGGGTGCCAGCAAGCCCACCGCGGGCAACGCCGCGTACTCCGCCGCCAAGGCCGCAGCCGAGGCGTGGACGCTGGCCATGGCGGACTACTTCCGCAAGGCGGGGCTCTCCGCGGGGGCGGACGGGCCGACGTCCGCGGCTGTCATCCTGGTGGTGAAGGCACTGGTGCACGAGGCCATGCGAGCCGAGCGCCCCAACGCGAAGTTCGCGGGCTTCACGGACGTCAAGGACCTGGCCGAGGAGATCGTCGGCGTCTGGGAGAAGCCCGCCGCCGAAGTGAACGGAAAACGTCTGTGGCTGACCGAGAAGCCGTGAACCCCCCGAAGACCGACGCGCGGCGCCACCACGACCCCGAGGTCCGCGGCTTCGCCAGCGACAACTACGCCGGGGCCCACCCGGAGGTGCTCGCCGCCCTGGCCCTGGCCAACGGCGGGCATCAGGTCGCGTACGGCGGGGACGACTACACCGAGAACCTCCAGCGGATCGTCCGTAGCCACTTCGGATCCACGGCGGAGGCCTTCCCGGTCTTCAACGGCACCGGCGCCAACGTCGTCGCCCTCCAGGCGGTCACCGACCGCTGGGGCGCGGTGATCTGCGCCGAGAGCGCGCACATCCACGTCGACGAGGGCGGCGCCCCCGAGCGCATGGGCGGCCTCAAGCTGCTCACCGTGCCCACGCCCGACGGCAAGCTCACCCCCGAGCTGATCGACCGGCAGGCGTACGGCTGGGAGGACGAGCACCGGGCGATGCCGCAGGTCGTCTCGATCACCCAGAGCACGGAGCTGGGCACCCTGTACACGCCGGACGAGATCGGCGCGATCTGCGAGCACGCCCACGCGCAGGGGATGAAGGTCCACCTGGACGGCTCCCGGATAGCCAACGCGGCGGCCTCGCTGAACATGCCGATGCGGACGTTCACCAACGCGGTCGGCGTCGACATCCTCTCCCTGGGCGGCACGAAGAACGGCGCGCTGTTCGGCGAGGCGGTCGTCGTCATCGACCAGGACGCCGTCAGCCACATGAAGCACCTGCGCAAGCTGTCCATGCAGCTCGCCTCCAAGATGCGTTTCGCGTCGGTGCAACTCGAGGCCCTGCTCGCCAAGGACCTGTGGCTGCGCAACGCCCGCCACGCCAACGCGATGGCCCAGCGGCTGGCCGAGGGCGTCCGGGCCGTGCACGGAGTCGAGATCCTCTACCCCGTGCAGTCCAACGCGGTCTTCGCCCGCCTGCCGCACGACGTGAGCGAGCGCCTGCAGAAGCGGTTCCGCTTCTACTTCTGGGACGAGGCGGCGGGCGACGTGCGCTGGATGTGCGCCTTCGACACGACCGAGGAGGACGTGGACGCGTTCGTGGCGGCGCTGAAGGAGGAGGCGGCACCCTAGAAGGTCATGCATAGATATGCGGTCGCCCGAAAAATCATTGACTCGCCGTGATCGCTTTTCTATGCTCTGCGGGTATGGAGCTCATCCAGGAAACCCTTGACCTGTCCGCCTACTTGGCCGCTGACGACACCATTGACCATCACCACCCCCGGGTGCGGGAGACGGCCGCGCGTCTCGCCCGGGAGGCGGAGGACTCGTATGCCTATGCGCGACTGGCGTTCGAGTTCGTGCGCGACACGATTCCGCACTCGCAGGACTCGGGCGACCTCCGTGTCACCTGGCGGGCCTCCGACGTGCTGGAGCAGGGCACCGGCATCTGCTACGCCAAGGCGCACGCGCTGGCAGCACTGCTGCGGGCCGAGGACATCCCGACCGCGCTGTGCTACCAGAACCTGGGGGTGGTGCACGGCCTGGTCGCGGTCCGGTTCAACGGGGCCTGGCACCGGCAGGACCCCCGCGGCAACAAGCCGGGGGTCGACGCCCAGTTCTCCCTCGGTGCGGAGCGGCTGGCCTTCACGCCCGACCCGGCGTCCAATGAGATGGACTACCCGGTCCTGTATGCTGCACCTCACCCGGTCGTGCTCGGCGTCCTGAAGGCCGCCCCCGACCGTCCGTATCTCTGGAAGACGCTCCCCACCGCACTCTGAGGCAGGCCATGACTTACTCCCTGACCGTGTCCGACGAGGTGCGCGCCCTCGCGCCCGGCTTCACGCACCTCGCCATCGAGGCGCACGGACTCGTCAACGGCCCCAGCACCGACGGCAGTTCGGCACTCCTGGACGACGCGGCCCGTCGGCTCGCCGTACGCCTGGACGGGCGCGCCCCGCACGAGGACCCGCACATGGCCGCCTGGCGGGAGGTCTACACGGCGTTCGGATCGAAGCCCTCGCGCACCCGCAACTCGGCCGAGGCGCTGGCGAAGCGAGCACTGTCGGAGGCGGGACTGCCCCGGATCAACCTGCTGGTCGACCTCTACAACGCCATCAGCGTCGCCCACCTGATCCCCGTCGGCGGCGAGGACATCGACCGGATCCAGGGCGGCATGCGCCTCGTGCGGGCCACTGGCGACGAGGACTTCGTGACCGTCGCCGGCGGCGAGGAGAGTGTCGAACACCCCGACGCCGGCGAGGTGGTGTGGCGGGACGAGACGGGCGTGACCTGCCGTCGCTGGAACTGGCGCCAGGGACCGCGCACCCGGCTCACCGAGGAGACCACCTCGGCCCTCTTCCTGCTGGAGGGCATGGCGCCCATGCCGGTCACCGACGTCGAGACGGCCGCCGCCGAACTCGCCGAGCTGCTGGAGAAGTTCAGCCCGGGAGCGGGGATCACGGTCCGGCCCCCGGTGTCCTGACCCACCCCGGCGCACGGCCGACCGGTCGCAGTCGCTAACCTCCCCGCCATGGGTGATGGGGGAACAACTCAACAAGCGGGCACGGACGGACAGCCGGACGGCGCCTCCGTACGCCGGTTCGCCCGGCTGAGGAAGCACTGGCTGCTCACCTCGGCCGTGGCGCTGGCCCTGCTCACGACCGCCACGGCCGTCCCCGTCGTCCTCGCGGACCCCGGCGACGACACGCCCTGCCGGGAGATCCCCGCGTCGACCCGTGCGCTTGCGAACAACCCGGCCGCCGCGACCCGGGCCCTGGACCCGGGCGACGACCTGTCGCGCTTCGACGCTGTGCGCGCACTGCTGGTGCGCGAGAAGCCCTGCGGTGACGGGGGCGCGGTGCTCGGAGCGGTCGTCGACGCGGCCACCCGGGCCACCGCCGACACAACACCGCACACCCTCGCCCAGGCCCGCAGCGCCTACGCGGTGGCCGCCGCCCTGGACGACGAGGAACTGCCCGACGGGATGGCGCCCGGCGTCGCCCGCATGCTGGCCGAGTACGTCGCGGACCAGAACCGCTACCTGAGCTCCGACGACGAGGCCATACGCCCCGCCGTCCCCGCCGAGCTGGCCGCACTGGACGTGAGCGGCTGGAGCCACTACGGCCGTTTCCTCGCCCCCGGCGAGGCCCACGCCGACTTCGAGCACAGCCAGCCGTACACGTCCGTACGGGCCGACCCCGCAGGCCTGATCGCCGAACTCGCCAAGGATCCCGAGGCCTTCGCGATCCTCTACGACGCCGAGCGTGCGTACTTCGCGTACTACCTGGAGCGGCTCACCCGCCAGGGCGGCGACCCCGACTTCCACCCCGAACGAGACACCGAGGACGGATCGTCGAGGTCCGCGACGACCTGGCCCGACATCGACCTGGAGCACCTCGCCGACCGCGTCGGCGCGCTGATGAAGTACCGGACCGGCTATGCCAGGAACGGCACCATCCCCGACCTCGAGGCCTTCGACAAGGCCGTACGGCGGCACACTCGCGGTGCCTACGCGGCCGCCGGACGGCCCGTCACCAGTCGCCCTCCCATGGCCGCCATCGCGCGGCGGCCGGTCTCCGGACCGGTGCGCGGTGACCTGATGGACGCGCGCCACCAACTGTTCACCGTGCTGGACGCCTGGACGAAGCCGCGTGAGGTGCCGCGGCAGCGGGCGGCCGACATGCGGCAGCTCATCGACGACCGGTACGTACGACAGTTGTGGCTGACGATCTGACGCCCGGGAGCGGACCGGTCAGCCGCTCACCCGGAGGTCCGAGCAGTCCCGTCGCCGTACCTGCTCCTCGGCGAAGGCCTTCAGCAGTGCCCGTTGCTTGTCCACGCCGACGCCGGGGATGTCGTCGGAGGCGCTGACCGCGAAGTTGGCGGCCTCCCCGGCGCAGCGGGCGGTCGCCGTCAGGGACGGGCGTTCGCTGTCGTCGCCGGCGATGAGGCGATCGCTCCAGTCGCCGAACCAGGCGCCGAAGTCCATCCCCTGCTCGCCGGCGTCCGACAGCTCATCGCCGATGGACACGGCGCAACGGCCCGTCGGCGCCGTGTCGTTGAGCGCGGCCGTGAGGTACCAGTGCGACGGGTTCGGCAGCCCCGCCTTGGCCAGCCAGCCGCAGGCGGTGTCGCGGGCGGCGGCGAACGACACCGTCTTCGGCTCGTCCTCGGGGTTCGCCGGGCTGACGCCCGTCGGAGCCGTCAGCTTCTCGGCGCCGCACCCCAGGCGCTCGGAGGCGGAATTGACGAACGCCACGGCCGCCTCGTAGGAGGCGGGTTGGCGCCACGGGCCGTTGGGGCTGATCATGGCGCGCACCAGCATCTTGCGCTGCCGTCCGGCATCGTCCTTGCCCAAGTCCGGGCAGGGCAGCAGGAATTCGAGGTTTCCGTAACGGGCGACGAAGCCGGGCAGACCGTCGGGCATCGGCGCCTGCGCGGTGAAGCCGCTCTCCGGAAACGCCCACATGAACTCCCGGTCCTGGTCGTCGCGCTGGGTGTACGCCTGCATGCTCAGCAGACGCCAGTCGGCGCTGTGATCGCCCCCGACCGTGACCGAGCACCCGTAGTCCCCGAGCTCCTTCACACCGCCCGACCCGGTGTCGACGATGTGCGAGTCGGCGGGGACGAGGTCGCGCAGGGCGTCGTCGGGCAGCACCCCGTCGCAGGCGCCGCGTATCAACCACCAGTCGTGGACATACGGCTGGGCGATCCAGCCGCCCAGGCCCAGCACCGCCGCAGCCGTCACCGACACCTTGATCCAGCGCCGCATCTCTTCGCCCCCGTAGCGCATTCGGCGGACACAGCCGGGCCGACGGCCCCCACAGGGGCCCGGAAACCCGGCTTCCGGTTACCGCCGGGACCCTATCGGCTGCCCCACGGGGAGCGGGGTGCGGGGGTCAGTGCGCCTCGGCCGCGCGGACCTCTTCCGGCGTCGGCGCGGTGCCGCCGAGGTGGGCCGGCATCCACCAGGTGTCGTTCGCGTCCTTGGGGCGCACCGGGTAGGCGCGCTGCGCGGCTTCCAGGAGCTCCTGGACGCGCTCGCGCACCTGCCGGGTGATGGCGCCCGCGTACTTGTCGCGCGAGGCCTCGAGCGCCTCGCCGACCCGGATGTTGATCGGGATGTGGCTGCGCTTGAAGTTGCGCGGGTGGCCCTTGGTCCACAGCCGTTGCGTCCCCCACAGCGCCACCGGGATCAGCGGGACGCCCGCCTCCTGGGCCAGACGCGCGGCACCCGACTTGAAGGTCTTGAGGGTGAACGACGGCGAGATCGTGGCCTCCGGGAAGACCCCCACGATCTCACCGGACCGGAGCGAGTCCAGGGCGTGCGCGTACGCCGCCTCACCCTGCTTGCGGTCCACCGGGATGTGCTTCATCCCGCGCATCAGCGGGCCGGAGATCTTGTGGCGGAAGACGGACTCCTTCGCCATGAACCGCACCAGACGCTTCTGCGGGAGTGCCACGAGCCCGTCGAAGACGAAGTCCAGGTAGCTGATGTGATTGCTCACCAGCACGGCACCGCCCGAGCGCGGGATGTTCTCCGAACCCTTGCAGTCGATCTTGAGGTCCCACGCCTTGAACAACGCTTGGGCGAGACCAACGACGGGACGGTAGACAAGCTCAGCCATGGACGGTGCAGGCCCTTCCTTCTCTGCCTGGGAAGGGAACTCCAGGCGGAAAGTTACGCAGCCGTAGGTTTACGGCATCTCGCAGATGGTGCCCCAAGAACGGACGGGGAGCCAGTATTAGTGCCCGTCTACCGCGAGATTCTCGTCACTTCCGTCCGAGTGATGGACCTCGGGCTTTTAAACCGCCTTTACTCCGCGCGTACCGTCGCCCGACGCACCAGCAGGTACATCTCGCAGCCCAGGCAGTACCCGAACGCGGCGTTGAGAAAAGCGGCCGCCAGCGCGGCCCCGGTCGCCGCCAGCCCCAGCCAGTCCGGCCCCAGCGTGTAGCCGACCAGGCCGACACCCGCGAAGACGAGCCCCACCGCCTGCGCGAACCGGGGCGGTTCGGGCGCCTCGAACTCGGCCGGCGGCCCGATCCGGGGACGTACCGCCGTGCGGAACAGCCAGCCGTACGGCGACCGGCCCACCCCGCCCGCCGCCCCCAGGGCGAACGCCAGCGTCTGCCAGGCCAGCAGCCAGGCGCTCCCCGTCACCAGCACGACCGCCAGGACGACGGTCGTCACGGCCGCCCCGAAGCGCGGCCCCCTCACATCGATGTCCATGGGAATCAAGCATTCCGTAGCGGACAGACTTCCGGGAGCAGGGAATCTTTGCAGTCTCGTGAATGCTTGTACGCAAGATGACCGGACTCGTGGTGTGTGTGGCGGTGCTCGCGCTGGCGAGCGCCTACGGAGTGCTGCATCGGCGGCGGAGCGGGAGGGTACGGGTGCGCGTGCGCGACGACGGAAAGCGGCTCGGTGCGGCCGAGTTGGGCGGGCAACTCGGCGAACGCGCCACGCTCGTCCAGTTCTCCAGCGCCTTCTGTGCCCCCTGCCGGGCGACCCGCCGGGTCCTCGGCGAAGTGGCCGGGCTGGTCCCGGGCGTGACCCATGTCGAGATCGACGCCGAGGACCACCTCGACCTCGTCCGCCGGCTGGACATCCTCAAGACCCCGACCGTGCTGGTCCTGGACGCCGACGGCCGGATCGTACGGCGGGCCACCGGGCAGCCGCGCAAGGCCGACGTGATCGCCGCGCTGGGTGAGGCGGTGTGACGCCCGTCATGCGCGTGGTGAGGCATCTCCCATATTCCGGGACGTACTTGACTGTGTGCACCATGCATCGTCAGCCTGGCCGTATGCCTTCGGAACTTCTTCTCTTCGGGCGGGTCCACGTCGATCTGGCCCGCACCGCGAGCGCGCGCTGTCCGGGCTGTTGAGCAGCCACGGCCCTCCACGCCACTCCTCGCAGAAGGACAGTTCCATGACGGCCACGCCCGGCCTCGGCACCCCTCGGCTCGCCTCTCCCGACCTCCTGCGCTCCGTCTTCCGGCGGCACGCGGCGGGAGTCGCCGTGATCACCGCCGGCGGCGACGCCGGCCCTGTCGGTTTCACCGCCACCTCCCTCACCTCGGTCTCCGCCGAACCCCCGCTGCTCTCCTTCGGGATCGGTACCGGCGCGTCCAGTTGGCCGGCGGTGTCCCGGGCCGACCATGTCGGCGTCCACATACTCGGGGAGCACCAGGAGGAGCTGGCCGCCACCTTCGCCCGCAGCGGCGCCGACCGCTTCGGCGAGGGGACCGCCTGGCGCGAGGGCCCCGAGGGGGTACCGGTCCTCGACGGCGTGCCGGCGTGGCTGGTGTGCCGGGTGGTCGGGCGTGTCCCGGCCGGCGACCACCGCATCGTGCTGGCCGAGATCGTGCTCGGCGACACCACGGGTCCCGGACGTCCCCTGCTGTACCACCAGGGGCGGTTCCACGGTCTGCGCGACTGATCGGCGCCCCGCTCTTCTGCGAAGCCGTCGAGTTCCGGTTACGCTGCGTTGCAAACGTCACAGTTCAAAGCGCTTGCTTAGCGGGAACGTACTGCGGGAACGTAATGGGCGTACTGACGAGTAATATTTCGGTCGGAGCGCAGGTCGCCCCGACCGGGATCGGCCGCTTGGGGCACCTATGCTGCCTGCAAGCAGGCAGCCGAGAAAATATCGATGCAGTAGGAGAGCCGGCGTGAGCTTGAGGATCGTTGTCACTGTGAAGTACGTGCCCGACGCCACTGGCGACCGGCACTTCGCCGATGACCTGACCGTCGACCGGGACGACGTGGACGGTCTGCTCTCCGAGCTGGACGAGTACGCGGTCGAGCAGGCGCTGCAGATCTCGGAGAACTCCGACGACGACGTGGAGATCACCGTCCTGACGGTGGGCCCGGAGGATGCCAAGGACGCGCTGCGCAAGGCGCTGTCCATGGGCGCGGACAAGGCCATCCACGTCGAGGACGACGATCTGCACGGCACTGACGCGATCGGCACCTCCCTGGTCCTGGCCAAGGCCATCGAGAAGGCCGGCTACGACCTGGTGATCTCCGGCATGGCCTCCACCGACGGCACCATGGGTGTCGTACCGGCGCTGGTGGCCGAGCGCCTGGGCGTGCCGCAGGTGACCCTCCTGTCCGAGGTCGCGGTCGAGGACGGCACGGTCACCGGCCGCCGCGACGGCGATGCCGCCTCCGAGCAGCTGGAGGCCTCCCTCCCGGCCGTCGTGTCGGTCACCGACCAGTCGGGCGAGGCGCGGTACCCGTCCTTCAAGGGCATCATGGCGGCCAAGAAGAAGCCGGTTCAGGCCTGGGACCTGTCGGACCTGGACCTGGAGGCCGAGGAGGTCGGCCTGGACGGCGCCTACACGGTCGTGGAGTCCGCGACCGAGCGCCCGGCCCGCACCGCCGGCACGATCGTCAAGGACGAGGGCGAGGGCGGCAAGCAGCTCGCCGAGTTCCTCGCGAGCCAGAAGTTCATCTGAGGCCCGCAGTTCGCCGACCGCCCCCTCACACTTTCGCAAGCAGGAGAGCAATCCCATGGCTGAAGTTCTCGTCTACGTCGATCACGTGGACGGTGCCGTCCGCAAGCCCACCTTGGAGCTGTTGACGCTCGCTCGTCGCGTCGGCGAGCCGGTCGCCGTCGCCCTCGGTGCGGGTGCCGCCGACACCGCCGCCGCTCTCGCCGAGCACGGCGCGACCCGCGTCCTGACCCACGAGGCCGCCGAGTACACCGACTACCTGGTCGTGCCGAAGGTGGACGCGCTCCAGGCCGCCGTCGCCGCCGTGTCCCCGGCCGCGGTGCTGGTGCCGTCCTCCGCAGAGGGCAAGGAGATCGCCGCCCGCCTCGCGCTGCGCCTCGGCTCCGGCATCATCACCGACGCCGTCGACCTGGAAGCCGGCGAGGAGGGCCCGGTGGCCACCCAGTCGGTGTTCGCCGCCGCCTTCACCACCAAGTCCCGCATCGCCAAGGGCACGCCGGTCATCACCGTCAAGCCCAACTCCGCCGCCGTGGAGGCCGCCCCGGCCGCCGGTGCGGTCGAGGCGCTGGAGGTGTCCTTCTCGGCTCAGGCGACCGGCACGAAGATCACCGCGCGCACGCCGCGTGAGTCGACCGGTCGTCCGGAGCTGACCGAGGCCGCGATCGTGGTCTCCGGCGGCCGAGGCGTCAACGGCGCGGAGAACTTCGCGATCATCGAGGCCCTCGCCGACTCCCTCGGCGCGGCCGTCGGAGCCTCGCGTGCCGCGGTGGACGCCGGCTGGTACCCGCACACCAACCAGGTCGGCCAGACCGGCAAGTCCGTGTCCCCGCAGCTGTACATCGCCTCCGGCATCTCGGGCGCGATCCAGCACCGGGCCGGCATGCAGACCTCGAAGACGATCGTCGCGGTCAACAAGGACGCCGAGGCCCCGATCTTCGACCTGGTCGACTACGGCGTGGTCGGCGACCTCTTCGACGTCGTCCCCCAGCTCACCGAGGAGATCAACACCCGCAAGGGCTGATCCCGCTCCGGGCGTACGAGGCCCTCGTGACCGCCGCACGGCAGTCACGGGGGCCTCGGCTCATCCCAGGGTCAAGGACGCCTGCACGGGCAGGTGGTCACTAGGGAACTGGCCGTACAGGGCGAAGGTGTTGATCGAGGCCCGGTGCGCCGTGACACCGGGCGTGGCGAGGATCCAGTCGATGCGGTCACCGTCGGGGATCAGCGGCTGGTAGCCGTGGAAGGTCGCGTACGGCGTGCTTCGCTCGGCCGCGGTCTCCCAGGTGTCGACCAGGCCCGCGCCCAGCATCGCGTCGTAGACGGGGTTTTTGTGGGCGGCGACATTGAAGTCGCCGGTCACGACGAGCGGGAGCGAGCGGTCCAGTCCGGCGATCCGCTGGGCGGTCAGGGCTGCGGCACGCGCGCGTGCGTCCTGGCTGGCGTTGTCGAGGTGGGTGTTCAGGAAGTAGAACTCCCGGTCGCCGTCGGCCAGAGCGCGAAAGCGCACCCAGGTCACCATCCGGATGGAGCCGCCGCCCCAGCTGTTGGACCCGATCACGTTCGGGGTGTCGGAGAGCCAGAAGTGGTCGTACTCCTGCGGGGCCAGTCGGCGGGTGTCGTAGAAGATCGCCATGAACTCGTCCCGGCTGCCGCCCGCGCGCCCGGTGCCGATCCAGTCGTAGTGCGGTCCGAGGTCGCTCTCGATGTCGCGCAGCTGCTGGTAGAGGCCTTCCTGGGTACCGATGAGGTGGAGGCGCTCGCGGCGCAGCAGTTCGCGCATCACGGGTCTGCGCACGGCCCAGCTGTGGGGGCCGGTGGTGCTCGCGAAGCGGAGGTTGAACGACATGACCTGGAGGTGGCCGTTGCGGGGCTCGTACGCCGAGGCGGGGGCGGGCGAGAGTGCTGTACTGGACAGGGGCACGGCGATCGTGGCGGCTAACGCGGCCTTGAAGCCTGTGCGGCGCGTGACTCGGCTGGGTTTCGGCACAGGGGCTCCTTCTGTGGCGGCTTCGGGCGAGTCGTGAGGGCTGCGCTGTGCGGGTGTGTGAGGAGTGCGTGGTTGAACCGTGCCATATGGACGTGAACATGCCGAGATGCGGGAGTGGATCGGACAAAAGACGGTGTTGACCATCAGGAAGGCCGACGGATAGCTTCGTTCTACGGATTGTTGATTCCGTAGAGTGGAAAACAGGAGGGTGCGGGATGGGTCAGAGCCGGCAGGAACAGGTGGCGACGAGCCTCGCGGGCGCCGTCAGCGAGGAGATCAGTGCCTCGCTCGCGCCGGTCGACGCCGAGCTGGAGCGCCGCTACCCCGGAGACCCCGGCACCCGCCAGCCCGTCCACACCGTCTACGTCGCCGGCGACGCCTTCGCCGCCGACACCGTCCGCTCCTGGGGCGACAGGGCCCTGGCCGCGCTCGACGAACACGCCCCGGACGCCGCCTCGTTCGCCGCTGTCCTCGGCCTCTCCGACGAGCTGGCCCAGCTTGTCCACGACCGCGTGCGCGCCAAGCTGGAGCGCGAGCCGATCGAGGATCTGCGCGTCGACTTCGAGGACGGCTACGGCCCCCGCCCGGACGCCGAGGAGGACGAGGCGGCGGCCCGCGCGGCCCGGCTGATCGCCGAGGCGTACGAGAACGGCACGGCGGCCCCGTACATGGGCATCCGTATGAAGTGCATGGAGGCGGCCGTCCGCGACCGCGGCATCCGCACCCTCGACATCTTCCTGACCGGCCTGATGGACGCCGGCGGCCTGCCCGAGGGACTGGTCCTGACGCTCCCGAAGGTGACCTACGCCGAGCAGGTCACCGCCATGGTGCGGCTCCTGGAGGCCTTCGAGAAGGCGCACGGTCTCGAGCCGGGCCGCGTCGGCTTCGAGATCCAGATCGAGACCAGCCAGTCCATCCTCGCCACCGACGGCACCGCGACGGTCGCCCGCATGATCCAGGCGGCCGAGGGGCGCGCCACGGGACTCCACTACGGCACCTTCGACTACAGCGCCTGCCTCGGCGTCTCCGCCGCCCACCAGGCCAGCGACCACCCCGCCGCCGACCACGCCAAGGCGATCATGCAGGTGGCGGCGGCAGGCACCGGTGTACGCGTGTCGGACGGCTCCACCAACGTCCTGCCGGTCGGCCCGACCGCGAAGGTCCACGACGCCTGGCGGCTGCACTACGGCCTCACCCGCCGCGCCCTGGCCCGCGCCTACTACCAGGGCTGGGACATGCACCCCGGGCACATCCCCACCCGCTACGCGGCCGTCTTCGCCTTCTACCGCGAGGGCTTCGAACAGGCCGCCGGCCGCCTCGCCCGCTACGCCAACCGGACCGGCGGCGACGTCATGGACGAACCCGCCACCGCCAAGGCCCTCAGCGGCTACCTGCTGCGCGGTCTGGACTGCGGCGCCCTCGACATCGCCGAGGTCGCCCGCCTCACCGGACTGACCCGCGCCGACTTGGAGAGCTTCGCGGCGCCCCGGCGCGGCGATCTGACCGTCTCCGCCACGTAGCGGGCCTGTCACAGCCGTCACCACCGGCTGGCGTTGTCACACCTGCCCCGTAGTCTGTACGGCACGCAATGACGGGTCACAGGAACGGGGCTGCGGTGTCTTCGGGGGAGTACGGACAGGGGGAGCAGGGGCCGGCCGAGGGGGCCGGGCGGTTACTGGCCGGGCGCTATCGCGTGGTGGCACAGCTCGGGCGCGGCGGCATGGGCGTGGTCTGGCGGGCCGTCGACGAGGTGCTCGGGCGTGAGGTCGCCGTCAAGGAACTGCGCACCTACAACGATGCCGACGGGCCCGAACTCGACGGCCTGAGGCTGCGGATGCAGCGGGAGGCGCGTGCGGCGGCCCGCGTGCGCCATCCCGGTGTCGTGGCCGTGCACGACGTGGCCGAGGTCGACGGACGTCCGCTGATCGTCATGGAACTGGTGGACGGCCCCTCCCTGGACGACATCCTGCGCGAGCGCACCCTCGACCCGCGCGAGGCGGCCGGAGTCGGCGCCAAGGTGATGGACGCCCTGGCCGCCGCGCACGCCGCCGGTGTCCTGCACCGGGACGTGAAGCCGGGCAACATCCTGCTCGAACGGTCGGGGCGGGTCGTACTGACCGACTTCGGCATCGCGACCATGGAGGACCCGGGCGACGGCTCGGCCACCCACCTCACCCGCAGCGGCGAACTCGTCGGCTCCCTGGACTACTTGGCGCCCGAGCGCGCCCAGGGCGCCGACCCGGGCCCGGCCTCCGACATCTGGGCCCTGGGCGCCACGCTGTACGCGGCCGTCGAGGGCTCCGCGCCCTTCCGCCGTACGTCGACCTTCTCCACACTCACCGCGATCGTCACCGAGCCGCTGCCCGAGCCCCACCACGCCGGACACCTCGCCCCCGTCCTGCGCCGACTGCTCGACAAGCGACCCGAGGCCCGCCCGGAGGCGGAGGACGCCCGCGAGCTGCTCCAAGCGGTCGCGGACACGGCCGGTACGGACACACCGACGACGACACTGCGCGGACCGACGGCACCGCTTGGCTTCGGGCCACCCGAGCCGGCGGGGCAGGGGCTCGGGACTCCGGGACAGGGCACGCCGGAGGCGGAGGGGTTCGACGGTGCCGGCCAGGGTGCGTCGGCGGCACCTGGGCTCCATGTTCCGGGGGAGGGTGCGTCGGTAGCACCTGGTTCCCATGCCCCGGGCCAAGGCACTCCCGAGCGCGGGGGCCCGGGGTCACACGGGTTCGGGGCTACCGGGCAGGTCGGGCACACCGGGGAGGCCGCGGGGACCGGGGAGGCCGGGCAGCCGGGGCATGCCGGGGGTACTGGGCGGGCGGAGCAGGCCGCGGAGACGCGGGGCATCGGGGGCACGGGCCGGCCCGGACCCGGGGGGATGGGGCAGCCCGGGGATACTGGGCAGGCGGAGCAGGCCGTGCAGATACGGGGCATCGGGGGGACGGGGCAGCCCGGGGGTACTGGGCAGGCGGAGCAGGCCGCGCAGACGCGGAGCATCGGGGGAACCGGGCGGCCGGGGCATGCCGTGGGCACGGGGCAGCCCGGACAGTCCGGGGGTACCGGGCAGGCGGAGCAGACTGCGCAGCCGCGGAGCACGGGACAGCCCGGGCAACCCGCCTCGCCCCCGCAGGGATTCGGGGCCTCCGCCCCGACCACCGCGCACGTCCAAGCCCACCACGACCAGGGCGGCGCCTCCGGCCGCCCCTCCCGCCGCAAGGGCCGCGCCCTGCTCGCCGCAGTGGCCGTCACCGTCGTACTCGGGGCGGCCGGGGGCACCGTCGCCCTGCTGAACGACTCGGGTGAGGCCGAGGCCGACGGGCGCCCCTCGTCGCCCACGACCTCCGCCTCCGCCTCCGCGTCCGCGTCGGACCGTACCGACGCCGACCGTTCGGAGGACCTCAAGCCCACCGAGCAGGGCGACGAGAAGGCGCCCTCCGCGACCTCCTCCCCGAGCCGGAAGACCGAGCCGAGGCCCACCGGCGAGGCGTCCTCATCCGCCCCGGCCAACTCCTCGGTCGGCGGTACCGGCGGCGGCACCGACGGGGGCACCTCCGGCGGTTCCGATGACGGCGGTACGCCGGGCGGTGGCGGTGGCGGCGGCGCGGGAGAGACCACGCCGGCCCCCTCCTGCGAGTCCATAGGCGCAGGCAAGTACAACTGCCAGGTCTGGCGCACCGCCAAGTCCTACACCGCCTCCGGCACAGAGGTCGGCGTCCTCAACGCGGGCACCAACTACTTCTACTGCCAGCAGAATCTGGGCCGCCGCGAGACCTACGGCGAGTGGACCAACGTCTGGTGGGCGAAGACGGACGACGACAGCGGCAACACGAACGTCTATGTCAGCGACGTCTACGTCCGGGGCGGCGACAACGACGCACCGGTCCCCGGACTCCCGGTCTGCTGAACCCGCACGTACCGCTCCAGGCCGGAAGCCGTCACCCGCTTCTCCTCCTTGAGCAGCCGGGTGCCCCGCTCGCACAGCCGCCGGTCGGCCCGCGCCCGGGCGCAGAACTCCTCGGGCGTGACCCCGAACAGCTCCCTCAACCGCGCCGAACCCACGAGGAGTTCGCTGAGCAGCGCCCGCTGGCCGGGGTGCGTGCGCGGGACGTCGGGGGCGCCGTTGTGCAGGACGCCGTGCCGGTTGACGTACAGGTGCACGCCGGGCAGCGTCACCGCGGGGCCCACCTCCACCCGCACCTCGGGCGCGGGCAGCCAGGCACGGCCGTAGTTGCCGTTCGGCAGCGGCACACCCTCGCTCGCGTCGACCACCGCGAGCTGCTCGGCGTCGAGCCAGACGACGAACAACTCCCGTACGGACCCCGGCGCTTCGAAGGGGGACGCGGAGACATATCCCATCCGGCTGACGTGCCCGGACACGCCCACACCGATGCCGGTGACCCGGGCCTTCACCATCGGGATGGGAGAGGTGATCCCGGACTCGGCCATCTTGTGCCGCAGTTGGGCCGGGCTGGCGTTGGAGCCGACGGCGAGGACAGGGGTGCGGTCCTCGTGCACGAGCCGGTCGAGGGGGAGGAGACGGTCCCCGTCTAGCAGCCCGGACTCCTTCGGCCAGGCTCCCGGGTAGAGCAGCGGATGGTTGCGCGGCGCCTCGGCCAGGCCGAGCGCCTCGAGTGTGCGGTCGGGCCAGGGCCCGTCCGTCTCTCCGAGGTGGTTCGTCAGGTTCTCCATGGGCGGCTCAGTCCGTCGGCGGCAGCTCGCCCGAGCCGCGCGTGATCATCCGGGTCGGCAGTTCGATCCGCTCCGGGGTGAGAAGGGTGCCGTCCAGCTGGCGGAAGAGGCGGTCCGCGGCGGTACGGCCGAGCGCGGCCGCGTCCTGGGCGACGACGGTGACGCCCGGCTGAAGCAGGTCGGCCAGCTCGATGTCGTCGAAACCGACGAGGGCGATGGGGCGGGACTGTTCGGCGAGGACGCGGATCACGGTGACCGTCACCCGGTTGTTGCCGGTGAAGATCGCGGTGACGGGGGAGGAGCCGGCGAGCATCTCCTCGGCCGCCCGGCGCACCCGCTCGGGGTCGGTGACGCCCAGCGACATCCAGGAGTCCGCCACCGGTATGCCCGCGTCCTCCATGGCGGCCCGGTAGCCGCGCAGCCGCTCGGCGGCGGTGTGGATGCGGGGCATGTCGCCGATGAAGCCGATGCGCCGGTGGCCGTGGGCGATGAGGTGTGCCACGCCGTCGCGGGCGCCGCCGTAGTTGTCCGACACGACGACATCGGCGTCGATGTGCCCGGCCGGACGGTCCACGAACACCGTCGCCACGCCCGCCTTCAGCTCGGGCTCCAGATACCGGTGGTCGTCACCGGCCGGGATGACGACCAGCCCGTCCACCCGCCGCGCGCACAGGGCCAGCACCAGCTCCCGCTCGCGCTCCGGGTCCTCCGCGCTGGAGCCGTTGATCAGCAGCGCGCCGTGGGATCGGGCCACCTCCTCGACCGCGCGGCTGAGAGGGCCGTAGAACGGGTCGGCGAGGTCCTCCAGGACCAGGCCGATGCTGGCGGTGCGGCCCTTGCGCAGCACTCGCGCACTGTCGTTGCGACGGAAACCGAGGGCGTCGATGGCCTCCTGGACACGACGCTCCGTCTCCGGGGTGACGCCTGGCTCGCCGTTGACCACACGGGAGACCGTCTTGAGTCCGACCCCGGCACGGGCGGCCACGTCCTTCATGGTCGGACGATTGCCGTAACGGGGTGCGGCAAGGCGGTCGGCTCGGTGTTGGGTCTCGGGCACGGTGCGGTGTCCTGTCCTGTCGTCCACGAGGATGCGGCGGTCCCTGATGTGTATGAGGATGTGGCGTCGAGCATAGAGCCTGGACAACGTTGTCAGATGCGGGAGAGACTGTCCACCGCAAACTCCGGCCTGCGCCCCCACCGCGAGACCGGCCTGCTGTTTCCTCATTTTCTTCATTGGTTGTTCTCATGGTTGTCCATGTCTGACGGGGAGATCCGACACTGATGCACACCGACCTCGTGGCCGCGCTCGACATCGGCGGCACCAAGATCGCCGGGGCGCTGGTGGACGGCCACGGCCGGATCCAGGTCCGCGCGCAGCGTGCCACGCCCGCCCGGGAGGGCGGCGAGAGTGTGATGCGGGCCGTCGAGGAGGTGCTCGCCGAGCTGACCGCCTCACCCCTGTGGGGGCGCGCCACGGCCCTGGGTATCGGCAGTGCCGGCCCGGTGGACGCCACGAAGGGCACGGTGAGTCCGGTGAACGTGCCCGGCTGGCGTGACTACCCCCTCGTCCAGCGGGTCCGGGCGGCGGCGAGCGATCTGCCCGTCGAGCTGATCGGAGACGGCGTCGCGATCACGGCCGCCGAGCACTGGCAGGGCGCGGCCCGCGGCCACGACAACGCCCTGTGCATGGTGGTCTCGACCGGCGTCGGCGGCGGCCTGGTCCTGAACGGCCGGCTGCACCCCGGCCCGACCGGAAACGCGGGCCACATCGGCCACATCAGCGTCGACCTCGACGGTGATCCGTGCCCGTGCGGCTCGCGCGGCTGCGTGGAGCGCATCGCGAGCGGCCCGAACATCGCCCGCCGGGCGGTCGAGAACGGCTGGCGGCCGGGCCCCGACGGCGACGCCTCCGCCGCCGCGGTGGCCGCCGCGGCCCGGGCCGGCGACCCGGTCGCCGTGGCCTCCTTCGAGCGGGCCGCCCAGGCGCTGGCCGCCGGCATCGCGGCCACCGCGACCCTGGTCGAGATCGACGTCGCCGTCATCGGCGGGGGAGTGGGCAAGGCGGGCGAGGTGCTGTTCACGCCGTTGCGCAAGGCCCTGAGCGACTACGCGACCCTGTCCTTCGTCCAGCGGCTGACCGTGACGCCCGCGCAGATGGGCACGGACGCCGGGCTGGTGGGAGCGGCGGCGGCGGCGCTCGCCAAGCGGGAGGATCCGGCCGCGGCCGGGGTCTGACGGGCCTCGGCAGGAACGCTTTTACCGGCGTCACTCGCTTGCGTCACCAGCTTGCGTCACTCGAAGAGCTCGACCGCCCCGCGGGGGGCCGGTCGAGCTCTTTCGTTCATGACGCTGCCTTGGCGTGGCCCTGACGCGGAGCGGTTTTGAACATGTTCAAATAATTGCGCTAGGCTTGCCCCACACGAGAGGGGGAGCCCCATGAAGATCGTGATTCCCGGGGGAACCGGGCAGGTGGGCACGATCCTGAACCGCGAGCTGACCGCCGCGGGGCACGAGGTCGTGGTCCTGACCAGGCGGCCGGAGCGCGACCGCGAAGTCGGCTGGGACGGCGAGACGGCGGGGCCGTGGGCCGCGGAGATCGACGGCAGCGACGTCGTGATCAACCTGGCGGGCCGCAGCGTCAGCTGCCGCTACACCGCGGCCAACCTGAAAGCCATGATGGATTCGCGGGTGCGCTCCACCGAGGTGGTGGGGGAGGCGATCGTGGCCGCCGCCCGGCCGCCACGCGTCTGGTTGCAGATGAGCACCGCCACCGTCTACGCCCACCGCTTCGACGCGCCCAACGACGAGGCGACGGGCACGATCGGCGGTGATGAATCCGGCGTCCCCGGCTACTGGGGCTACAGCGTCGAGATCGCGAGGAACTGGGAGTGCGCCCAGGAGCAGGCCGTAACCCCACACACCCGCAAGGTCGCCCTGCGCTCGGCCATGGTGATGAGCCCCGATCGCGGCGGCGTCCTGGACGTCCTGTCGTGGCTGGCGCGGTTCGGACTCGGTGGCCCGGTCGCGGGCGGCAGCCAGTACGTGTCCTGGATTCACGACCATGACTTCGTCCGCGCGGTCGAGTTCCTCATCGACCGGGAGGACCTCGCCGGCCCGGTGAACCTCGCGGCCCCCGCCCCCCTGCCGCAGCGCGCGTTCATGCGCGCGCTGCGCTCCGCCTGGGGTGTTCCGGTGGGCCTGCCCGCGACGCGCTGGATGGCGGAGATCGGCGCGTTCGCGCTGCGCTCGGACACCGAACTCCTGCTGAAGAGCCGCCGGGTCGTCCCCGGCCGCCTGCTCGAAGCGGGCTTCGTCTTCATCCACCCCGAGTGGCCGGAGGCGGCCGACGACCTGGTGCAGCGGGTGCGTATCAGGCCGCGCTCCACGGCGTCGGAGGTGCGAGGCTCCGCCGTCGGGCGTGCCCCGAGGGTTGCACCGTTGTCTCGGTCGCCTCAGCGCCGGGCGTGACCCGCTTCGGCCACTCCGAGTGGCTGACGATCTGGTGCGGCGGGCGCCCACTGGTCCCCGCTCCACGGCGTCGGGCGTAGTGGGTCCGGTCGTCGGGCGTGCCGCGAGGGTTGTGCCGTCGTCCCGATCCCGGGCGTGACCCCCGCGCGGGTTCGTCAGTTGAATCCGGCATGAAGAAGCGCAGCATGCTCGCCATCGCCTCCCTCGCCACCGGCTTCGTCGTCGCGGCGATCACCCCGTCCCACGCCACCGGCGACGAACCGGGTGATCTCGACGTCGACAAGACCCTCAGCGCCCTCGAGCACACCGTCGCCAGCGAGAGTCTGGCCGTCGACGACGACGCCCTCGGGCAGAACGGCTGACGACATACGGCACAACAGAACCATGGCGCCGGTGCCCCTCGCGAAAGGGGCGCCGGCGCCTCGCATGTGCGCCCTCAACTGCGGCTGGTTTCCGTGGCAGGGTGGAGCGGGCAAGCCTCAGGGGGCCAGCAGCAGAGGGGGAAACGTGATCGTTTGGATCAACGGCGCGTTCGGTGCGGGGAAGACCACCACCGCACGGGAACTGATCGAGCTGATCCCGAACAGCACGCTCTTCGACCCCGAGGTCATCGGCGGAGCGCTCACGCACCTGCTCCCGCCCAAACACCTCGCCGAGGTCGGCGACTTCCAGGACCTGCCGATCTGGCGACGGCTCGTGATCGACACGGCGGCCGCGATGCTCGCCGAGCTGGGCGGGACCCTGGTGGTCCCCATGACCCTGCTGCGCCAGGACTACCGCGACGAGATCTTCGGCGGCCTCGCCGCGCGCCGGATCACTGTCCGGCACGTCCTGCTCGCCCCGGCGGAAACGATCCTGCGTGAGCGAATAGCGAGGCGTGAGGTTCCGCCGGACCTCCCCGACGGCGAGATACGGATACGACAGTGGTCCTACGACCACATCGAGCCGTACCGCGCCGCCCTCGCCTCCTGGCTCACCGCAGACGCCCACCCGATCGACACCGGCGCCCTCACCCCGTACCAGGCCGCCGCCCGCATCGCCGAGGCCGTCAACAGTGGCGCGGCCCCCGTCAGCGACATCGTGCAGACCCCCGAGCCGACCGCCGAGACCCTCGCCGCCGGCGTCCTCCTCTTCGACGAGCGGGACCGGGTGCTGCTCGTCGACCCCACCTACAAGGCCGGCTGGGAGTTCCCCGGCGGCGTGGTGGAACCCGGCGAGGCGCCCGCCCGCGCCGGTATGCGCGAGGTCACCGAGGAGACCGGCATCCGCCTCGACGACGTCCCCCGCCTCCTGGTCGTCGACTGGGAACCGCCCGCCCCGCCCGGCTACGGCGGTCTGCGCCTGCTCTTCGACGGCGGCCGGCTCGACTCCGCCGAGGCCGGACGCCTCCTGCTGCCCGGGCCCGAGCTGCGCGACTGGCGCTTCGCCACCGAGGAGGAGGCCGCCGACCTGCTGCCTCCCGTGCGCTACGAACGGCTGCGGTGGGCCCTGCGGGCGCGGGAACGCGGCGCCGCGCTGTATCTGGAGGCCGGGATCCCGGTCGGCTGACCTGTGCGGTGACCTGGGCTGTGACCTGTGGTGAGATCCCCGCCGTTGTTCGACATCGGCGGGGATTTCGTCAAGCACCGGACGGTGATGTCCTGGCAAACCGACGTCAAGCGGGTCCCGCGACTGCGTAGCAATACCTCCATGTGAGAGCTAACTGGACGCCGCGTGCTCGTCAACTCTTGGCAACGAGCGCAAACAATCCCTTTTCTGCGGCATATCCGTCTTGACCGGACTCTCGACACGTTGCGAAAGTCCGCTCTGTCTCGCGGCGACGACAAACAGCCGCCGCCCACGCTCTTCACCCAGGGGCACATGCGCATGACGAGTCCCTCCACTTCGGCGACCGCGGAAACTCCGCGACAGCCCCAGCCCATATCCGGGACGTCCGAACGATGACCACGCAACACGAGCCGGTCCCGATCGCCACCGGCACCCCGCCCGCGGCCGGCGCACCGCCGTCGGCCTCCGTGGCCGGCCTCCCCGCCATCGCCGGGCGTTCACCGGCCCGCATGGCGTGGAAACGCATCCGGCGGGACAAGGTGACCCTGGTCGCGTTCGTGGTCACCGTCCTGTTCATCCTGATCGCGCTGGTGGCCCCGGTGCTCACCGCGTTCACCGGCTGGGGTCCGATCACCCCGGACGGAAAGGCGATCGACCCGGACACGGGCAACTTCCCCCATGGCTCCCTGGGCGGCATCAGCCTCACCCACCTGCTGGGTGTCGAGCCGGGCACCGGTTACGACCTCTTCGCCCGGATCGTCTACGGTCTGCGCACCTCGCTCTTCGTCGGCTTCGCGTCGGCCGTGCTGTCCACCGTCGTCGGTGTGGTGGCCGGTCTCGCGGCGGGTTATTCCGGCGGCTGGGTCGACTCCGTGCTGTCGCGGGCCATGGACGTGATGCTGGCGTTCCCACAGCTGCTGTTCATCATCGCGCTCACCCCGGTCATCCAGAACGCGCTGCAGACCAACATCCACGGCGGCACCGACGAGAACCTCCGGCTGCTGGTCCTGGTCCTGAACATCGCGATGTTCGCCTGGGCCTACACCGCCCGCCTGGTGCGCGGGCAGGTGCTGTCCCTGCGGGAGCGGGAGTTCGTCGACGCCGCGCGGATCATGAGCGCCGGCCGCCGGCACATCCTCTTCCGCCAGCTGCTGCCCAACCTCTGGGCGCCGGTCCTGATCTCCTTCGCGCTCGCCGTCCCGCAGAACATCACCACCGAGGCGGCCCTGTCGTACCTGGGCGTGGGCGTCATCCCGCCCAACCCGGACTGGGGATCCCTGCTGTCGGACGCCTCCCAGTTCTTCCTCCAGGACCCGATGTACCTGTTCGTTCCCGGTGTCCTGCTCCTCTTCCTCGTCCTGGCACTCAACCTCCTCGGAGACGGAGTCCGCGACGCCCTCGATCCCCGCGCAGGCCGCAGCTGACGCGTTGCCCTGAGCACCCGGCGCGCACGGTCCCGTGACGGACCGCCGCAGCCGAACCAGTACCAGAACGGAGAGTTTGTCCATGACGCGCAGAACGCGCACGCTCGCCCTGACGGCTACCGCCGTGGCGATCGCCCTGGGGGCCACCGCATGCGGGGGTTCCTCCAGCACCACCAACAGCGGCGCCCCGACGAAGGGGGGCACGCTGACGGTCCTCAACCAGGCGGACTACGACCACCTCGACCCCCAGCGCGTGTACACGACCGAGGGGTCGAGCATGGACGAGGAGTTCGTGCGCACCCTCACCGGATGGGACGAGACGGGCTCTTCGCCGAAGCTGGTCGGCGACCTGGCCACCGACACCGGTACGCCCAGCAAGGGCGCCACCGTGTGGACCTTCCACCTGCGCCACGGGGTCAAGTGGCAGGACGGCACCGAGGTGACCGCGCAGGACGTCAAGTACGGCGTCGAGCGGACCTTCTCCCCGGACATCAACGGCGGCCCGCCGTACGCCAGTCAGTGGCTGACCGGCGGCTCCACGTACAAGGGCCCCTACAAGGGGCAGCAACTCGCCTCGATCCAGACGCCGGACAAGTACACGATCAGCTTCCATCTGGACCAGCCGGTCGCCGACTTCGACCAAGCCGCCGCCATGCCCGTGTGGTCGGCGGTGCCCAAGGCGCACGACACCGGCTCCACGTACGACACGCACGTCTGGTCCGACGGGCCCTACATGTTCAAGTCGTACACCAAGAACAAGGAACTCGTCCTCGTCAAGAACCCGCACTGGGTCAAGTCGACCGACCCGATCCGGCAGCAGAACGTCGACGAGATGGACGTGAAGTTCGGGCAGGACCAGGCCGCCATCGACCAGCAGATCAAGGCCGACGCCGGCATCGCCCAGACCTCGATCATGCAGTGGCCGATAGCGGGTTCCGACCTGACGACGATCGCGAACGACTCGTCGCTCAAGTCGCGCTTCTACAAGATCCCGGCCCCGGGCATCAACTACATGGCGATCAACACGCGCCGGGTCAAGGACATCCGGGTCCGTCAGGCGATCGAGTACGCGATCGACAAGACCACCGTGCGCGGCGCCTTCGGCGGTTCGGCGTACGGCGACTACGCGAGCACGATGCTGAGCCCCGGCATCGACGGCTACAAGAAGTTCAACCTCTACAGCGCGAACCCGGCCGGTGACCTCACCAAGGCCAAGGCGCTGATGAAGCAGGCCGGCAACCCCAAGCCGACCATGTCGCTGGCGGTGGAGAACCAAACCACGCAGGAGCACTTCGCCGACGCGGTGAAGACGTCGCTGGGCAAGATCGGCGTCACCGTCAACATCACCCCGATCGACAAGGCGAACTACTTCAGCACCGTGGACAACGTGAAGAACCAGTACGACCTGACCTGGATGGACTGGATCGCGGACTGGCCCAACGCCTCCACCGTGCTGCCCATCCTGTTCGACGGCCGGCAGATCGCGAAGCTGCCGCAGGCCAACCAGGACCAGTCGTACCTGAACGACCCGAAGGTCAACGCGCAGATCGACAAGATCAGCAAGATGGCGAGCCTCGTCCGGGCCAACACGGCCTACGGAAACCTGGACGAGCAGATCATGAAGGACGCCTCCGTGGTCCCGCTGATGTACATGAACTTCAGCGAACTGGGCGGCTCCAAGGTCGGCGGCATCATCCCGGACCCCATCCTCGCCGAGCCGAGCCTGGTGCACGCCTACGTCACCCACTGACGCACCCTCCGTCCGACCCCCTCGCCGGCGGTACGCCGTCGGCGAGGGCCTCCCCCTCACGTCAGGTCCCGGGACGACATGCTCCGTTATCTCATCCGACGCCTGCTGGCAGCGGCCGCGATCCTGCTGGTGATCACCGTGATCACCTTCGTCATCTTCTACGCGCTGCCCTCCGACCCCGCACTCCTGGCCTGCGGAAAGACCTGTTCGCCCTCCCGGCTGGAGGAGATCAGGCACTCGCTGGGCCTGGACCAGAGCCTCGTCACGCAGTTCTGGGAGTTCTTCAAGGGGCTCTTCCTCGGCCGCGACTACGGCGACCAGAGCCTGCGCGTGCACTGCGGCGCGCCCTGCCTCGGGATCTCCTTCCAGACCGACACTCCGGTCCTCACCACGCTGCTCCAGGACTTCCCGGCCGACCTGTCGCTCGGCCTCGGTGCCGCGGTGGTCTTCCTCGTCCTGGGCGTCGGCCTCGGCACGGTGGCCGCGGTCCGCAGGGGCCGGGCCGCCGACAAGGCGGCGGTCGGTCTCGCGCTGGTCGGCGTCTCCGTGCAGATCTACTTCATCGGACTGCTGCTGCTGTTCCTGTTCGTCGACAAGTGGCAGATCCTGCCCGCGGCCGGCTACACACCCTTCACCCAGGACCCGACCGCCTGGTTCCAGGGGCTGGTCCTGCCGTGGACCACGCTGGTCTTCGTCTACCTCGCGCTGTACACCCGGCTCACCCGCTCCTCGATGCTGGACGTCTTCGCCGAGGACTACATGCGCACCGCCCGGGCCAAGGGACTGCCGGCCGCAAAGGTCGTCCTCAAGCACGGGCTGCGGGCCGGGATCACCCCGATCATCACCATCTTCGGCATGGACGTCGGCTCGCTCATCGGCGGCTCCGCCGTCATCACCGAATCGGTGTTCGGCATCAACGGCATCGGCAAGCTCGCGGTGGACTCGGTGCAGAACTCCGACCTGCCGGTCATCCTCGGCACCACGCTCTTCGCCGCCACGTTCGTCGTGCTCGCCAACGTGGTCGTCGACGTGGTGTACGGCCTTGTCGACCCCCGTGTCCGCCTTGCCTGAGGCACCCGATCCCTCTGTCGTCACAAGGACAAGCCAGTGACCCTGCACACCTCCCCGCAGCCCACGGACGTCACGACCACGTCCACCGCCTTCCTCGACGTACGGGACCTGCGGGTGCACTTCCCCAGCGAGGACGGTGTCGTCAAGTCCGTCGACGGCGTCTCCTTCACCCTGGAGAAGGGCCGCACCCTCGGCATCGTCGGCGAGTCCGGCTCCGGCAAGTCGGTGACCTCGCTCGCCCTGCTCGGGCTGCACAAGGGCACGCGCGCCGAGGTCTCCGGCGAGATCTGGCTGGAGGGCCGGGAACTCGTAGGCCTGCCCGAGCGCGAGATGCGCGCGCTGCGCGGCACCACCGTCTCCATGATCTTCCAGGACCCGCTGTCCGCGCTGCACCCCTTCTTCACCGTCGGCGCCCAGATCGCCGAGGCCTACCGCGTGCACCACAAGGTCTCCAAGAAGGAGGCCCGGGAGCGTGCCGTGGAGATGCTGAAACGGGTCGGCATCCCGCAGCCGGAGCGGCGGGTGAAGGACTACCCGCACCAGTTCTCCGGCGGTATGCGGCAGCGCGCCATGATCGCCATGTCACTGGTCTGCGACCCCGCGCTGCTCGTCGCGGACGAGCCCACGACCGCGCTCGACGTCACCGTGCAGGCGCAGATCCTGGACCTGATCCGCGACCTCCAGGAGGAGTTCGGCTCCGCCGTGATCATCATTACGCACGACCTCGGCGTGGTCGCCGACGTCGCCGACGACATCCTGGTGATGTACGGCGGGCGCCGCATCGAGTACGGCACCGTGCGCGACGTACTCAAGCAGCCCGAACACCCCTACACCTGGGGCCTGTTGCAGTCGATGCCGCACATCGGCGGCGACGTGACCCAGCGGCTGAACCCGGTCCCCGGCACCCCGCCGAGCCTGATCAACCTTCCCGGCGGCTGTGCCTTCCATCCGCGCTGCGCCCACAAGGGCTGGGTGGGGGAGGGGCGTTGCACGACCGAGCGGCCCGAACTGCGGACGGTCGCCGGCAGCGCCGCGCACATCGCCGCGTGCCACCTCACCCCACGGGCGAAGCAGGAGATCCGCGGCGAGAGCGGGAACAGGAGCAAGGCGTGAGCACCGAAGAGGAAGCACAGACCCCGCCCGCCGGTGGGCCGCTGCTCGACGTCAGGGGGCTGCACAAGCACTTCCCCATCCGGCACGGCATCGTCTTCCAGCGGCAGATCGGGGCCGTACGCGCCGTCGACGGCATCGACTTCTCGGTCGGCGCCGGCCAGGCGCTGGGCCTGGTCGGCGAGTCCGGCTGCGGCAAGTCGACCACGGGCCGCCTGGTGACCCGGCTGCTGGAACCCACGGCCGGTTCCATCGTGTTCGACGGCCAGGACATCACCCACCAGCCGGCGGCGAAGCTCCGGGAGACGCGCCGCAACCTCCAGATGATCTTCCAGGACCCGTACTCCTCGCTGAACCCCCGGCACACGGTCGGCACCATCATCGAGACGCCGATGCGGCTCAACGGCATCGAGCCGCCGCAGGGTCTCAAGAAGCGGGCGCAGGAACTCCTCGAAACGGTGGGTCTCAACCCCGAGCACTACAACCGCTATCCGAACGAGTTCTCCGGCGGCCAGCGGCAGCGCATCGGCATCGCCCGCGCGCTCGCCCTGCGGCCCAAGCTCATCGTGGCCGACGAACCGGTGTCGGCGCTGGACGTCTCCATTCAGGCCCAGGTGGTCAACCTCCTCCAGGACCTGCAACGGGAGTTCGGCATCGCCTTCCTGTTCATCGCCCACGACCTCGCCGTCGTCCGGCACTTCTCCGAGCGCGTGGCGGTGATGTACCTCGGCCGGATCGTCGAGGTGGCCGACCGGGAGGCGCTGTACGCACGGCCGCAGCATCCCTACACGCGCGCGTTGCTGTCCGCCGTCCCCGAGACCGATCTGGACGCGGTGCGGCCCGAGCGCATCCGCCTGACCGGTGACGTGCCGTCGCCGATCGACCCGCCCTCCGGCTGCCGGTTCCGCACCCGCTGCCCCAAGTTCGCGGGGGCGCTCACCGAGGGCGAACGCACCGCCTGCGTGGAGAAGGAACCCGAGCTGCTCGACCGGGGCGGCGGCAACCCGGTCGCCTGTCACTACGCGGAGAGCGCGGCGCCGCTGTCGTAGAGCGCGCCCCGGATCTCCTCGTACGGATAGGGCGTGAGCCTTCCTTCCCGGTCCAGTCGCCGGAAGAAGTCGTTGATCACGGCGGTGAGGGGGGCGTGCCGGGTGACGATCCGGGCGGCCGTCCGCGGCATCCCCTCGGGGCGCGCTCCGTCGGCGCACGCGCGCACGAACGCCTCGCGCTCGTCACGGGCGTGCCCGTGGACCGCTGTCACGAGCCAGTTCACGAAGTACGAGGTGGCGTAGGCGCGGTCATAGTCGCGGTGCCGGTCGAAGAACGCGTGCTCCTGGGGAGTGAGGCGGAAGCGGGAGGACAGCGCGAGGCCGTAGTCCGCGAAGTAGAGCCGGCGGCCGTCGGTGAGGATGTTCTTGAAGTGGGCGTCGAAGTGGACGAGTCGACGCTCGTGGAGGAAGTCGACGGCTTCCGTCAGGCCCCGCTCCACCAGCGCGCAGGCGGCGTCGGCGTCCTCGGTGCGGATCCGCGCGTCGAGCCAGTCGTGGAGGGTGTACGGGATGTACTCCAGGAACAGGGTCAGGCTCGCGCTGGCCGTCCGCAGGGCCTCGATGCGTTCGCGCACCTGCGGGCTGCCGCCCCAGTAGGCGACGGTCCGGTCCACGTCGGCCAGTTCATCGGGCAGCGGCTGGGGCTCGACGGGCAGGACCCGCCAGTGGTGAGTCAGCGGGAAGCCCGCAAAGGCGCCGGTGAGGACCCAGTCGGTCGTCATCGTGTGCGTGGCGAGTTCCTGCCAGGCCCCGAAGCCCGGCCCCTTGCCGATGCCGTAGTGGCCGGCGGACGGCAGGCCGAAGATGTTCGCCGTGGACCGCGCGTGCTGTGGGAGCAGCTCGGTGTCCGTCAGCGGCACGCGCTTGACGAAGACGCGCCGCTCGTCCACTTCGACATGCAGGACCCGTCCCCCGATCCCGATGCCGACGGGCACGCCGGACTCCACCAGTTCGGCGAGCTCGTGGTCGCTGAGCAGGGCGAGGGACGTGGCGAGGTCACTGTGGGCGGCGAGGCGCGCGGGGCGGGACATGATCCCATCCTCAGGGCGGGGCCGGGTATCCGTCCGCCGTTTTCCGAAGGGTTGGCTCAGCTCGCCGCGTAGTTGCGCAGGAACAGGGCCTCCGCCACCGAGAGTCGTTCCAGTTCCTCGGGGGACACGCTCTCGTTCACGGCGTGGATCTGCGCCTCCGGCTCGCTCAGGCCGATGAGGAGGATCTCCGCGCGCGGGTAGAGGGCGGCGAGGGTGTTGCACAGGGGGATGGAGCCGCCCTGGCCGGCGTACTGCATCTCCTGGCCCGGGTACGCGACCGCCATCGCCTCGGCCATCGCCGCGTACGCCGGGCTGGTCGTGTCCGCGCTGAACGCCTGGCCCTGGCCTATCTGCTCGGTCCGCACGCGGGCGCCCCAGGGCGTGTTCGTCTCCAGGTGGGCCTGGAGCAGCTTGGTCGCCTCGGCGGCGTCCACGCCCGGCGGCACCCGCAGGCTGACCAGCGCACGGGCGCCCGCCTGCACGGACGGGGTGGCGCCGACGACCGGCGGGCAGTCGATGCCGAGGACCGTGACGGCCGGGCGCGCCCAGATCCGGTCGGCGACCGTGCCGTCCCCGATCAGCCGCACGCCGTCCAGGACCTTGGCGTCCTTGCGGAACTGCTCCTCTTCGTACTGAAGCCCCTCCCACCGCGTTTCGGGGGCGAGCCCGTCGACGGTCGTCGAGCCGTCCTCCGCGCGCAGCGAGTCCAGTACGCGGATCAGCGCGCTGAGCGCGTCGGGGGCGGCGCCGCCGAACTGGCCGGAGTGCAGGTTGCCCTGGAGCGTGTCGATCTGCACCCGGACGAGGGTCATGCCGCGCAGGGTGGAGGTGACCGTCGGCAGTCCGACCCGGAAGTTGCCCGCGTCGCCGATGACGATGGTGTCGGCCTCCAGCAGGTCGGGGTGCTCCTCGGCGTACCGCTCCAGACCGCCCGTGCCCTGCTCCTCCGAGCCCTCGGCGATGACCTTGACGTGCACGGGCACGCCGCCGTTCGCCTTCAGCGCGCGCAGCGCGAGCAGGTGCATGATGACGCCGCCCTTGCAGTCGGCGGCCCCGCGCCCGTACCAGCGGCCGTCGCGCTCGGTCAGCTCGAACGGCGGGGTGGTCCAGGCGGTCTCGTCCAGCGGCGGCTGCACGTCGTAGTGCGCGTAGAGCAGGACCGTCCGGGCGCCGGCGGGGCCGGGCAGGTAGCCGTACACCGACTGGGTGCCGTCCGGGGTGTCGAGCAGGGCCACGTCCTCGAAGCCCTCGTCGCGCAGCGCGTCGGCGACCCAGCGGGCGGCGCCCTCGCTCTCGCTCCTGGGGAACTGGTCGAAATCCGCCACCGACTTGAAGGCCACCAGCTCGGTGAGCTCCGCCCTCGCCCTCGGCATCAGCGAGGCGACGGTCTCGGCGACCGGATTCGACGACATGGGCACGCTCCTTGTGGGTGCGACGTTGTACCGATGAGTGCCGTAGATCCTCCCACAGTGGTCTGTGGGGGCCTCCCCCGTAGGATGCGGGGGACAGGTGCGACAGCGGCTTGATCGGGAGCACAGACCATCGTGAGCAGCGAGAACTCTTCGGCGGACGGCACTTCGGCGGACGACACTTCGGCGGGCGACTCTTCGGCGGACGACACTTCGGCGGGCGACTCTTCGGCGGACGACGTACAGCGGGTGTGGGACGTCGTCGTGGTGGGCGCGGGACCCGCGGGGGCCTCGGCCGCCTATGCGGCGGCGGTCGCGGGACGGCGCGTGCTGTTGCTGGAGAAGGCGCAGCTGCCGCGCTACAAGACCTGCGGCGGTGGCATCATCGGCCCCTCGCGCGACTCCCTCCCGCCCGGCTTCGAGCTGCCGTTGCGGGACCGCGTGCACGCGGTGACGTTCTCGAACAACGGCCGCTTCACCCGCACCCGCCGCTCCAAGCAGATGCTGTTCGGGCTGATCAACCGGCCCGAGTTCGACCAGCAGTTGGTCGAGCACGCCCAGAAGGCGGGCGCCGAGCTGCGCACGGGCGTCACCGTCCAGCGGGTCGAGCAGCACGGCTCGGCCGTGCCGGACCGGCGCACGGTCGCCGTGGTCCTCCAGGGCGGTGAAACGGTGCTCGCACGTGCCGTCGTCGGCGCGGACGGCAGCGCGAGCCGCATAGGAGCACACGTCGGCGTGAAGCTCGACCAGGTGGACCTCGGCCTGGAGTCGGAGATTCCGGTGCCGGAGACGGTCGCCGAGGACTGGCAGGGGCGGGTCCTCATCGACTGGGGCCCGATTCCCGGCAGCTACGGCTGGGTGTTCCCCAAAGGCGACACACTGACGGTCGGTGTGATCTCCGCGCGCGGTGAAGGCGCCGCGACCAAGCGGTACTTGGAGGAGTTCATCGGGCGGCTCGGCCTCGCCGGCTTCGAACCGAGCATCTCCTCGGGCCACTTGACGCGCTGCCGGGCCGCCGACTCGCCGCTGTCGCGCGGACGGGTCCTGGTGTGCGGGGACGCCGCCGGACTCCTGGAGCCGTGGACGCGCGAGGGCATCTCGTTCGCCCTGCGCTCGGGCCGGCTCGCGGGGGAGTGGGCGGTCCGGACGGCGGAGGCGCACGACGCGGTGGAGGCCCGGCGCCAGGCGCTGAACTACGCGTTCGCGATCAAGGCGGGGCTCGGCGTCGAGATGAGCGTCGGCCGGAGCATGCTGACGATGTTCGAGCGGCGCCCCGGCCTGTTCCACGCGGCCCTCACCGGCTTCCGCCCGGCCTGGAAGGCGTTCATGGACATCACGCGTGGCTCGACCTCGCTGGGCGAACTCGTCCGCACCCGCCCGATCGCCCAGCGCGCTCTGACCGCGATGGACCGCCGGTCCGCGGGCGTGCCGGGTGCCCCGGGTGCGCCGGACACTCCGGGTGCGCCGGACACTCCGGGCACCGCGGCCGACGAGGTCAGCTCCTGACCGTGATCCGGAAGACCGGGTGGTCGGGGGCGATACGGCGCAGTTCGGCGTCGGAGGAGCCGGGGCCGACGCCGTTGAAGAAGACTCCGACCTCGGCCTTCCAGCGCTTGAGGTAGGCGCGCAGGAGCGGGACCTTGTCGTCGTCGGTGACCTCGGTCGCGGTGAACACGTCCACGTTCCTGCCCAGGCGCAGTTCGCCGCCGCCGGCCGCGCGCATGTTGTGCGTCCACTGGACGTGACCGCGCGGGGCGACCAGATACCCCTGTCCGTCCACGGTCAGCAGGTTGACGGGGGTGGTCCGCCACTCGCCGCTCTTGCGGCCGCGGACCGCCAGCACCCGCGAGCCCCAGACGCTCATGCCCCGGCGGGTCATCCAGGCCACGACGCGGTTGAAGACGTTGACGGTGAACCAGCCGGGCTTCTGAACATGCGTGGACACGGTGACCCCCAGGTGCGAGAGAGCGTCGCTCACGTTTGTGAGCAGTGCTCTCGCTTGATGGCCAGTCTGCCGCAGATCGGTGATCCAAAGCAAGAGCAGTGCTCTCGTATGTGTACGGCGCTCTCTTATGTGTGCGGTGCTCTTGTCTGTGTGCACCGCTCTCGTTTCATGGAACACTGGTCTGCATGACGAGGAGCACCACACCCGGCATCCGAGCCCGGGCCAGGATCGAAGTCACGGCGGCCATCAAGGACGAGGCGCGCAGACAACTCGCCGCGGAGGGTGCCGCGAAGCTCTCGCTGCGGGCGGTGGCCCGCGAACTCGGCATGGTCTCCTCCGCCCTCTACCGGTACTTCCCCAGCCGCGACGAACTGCTGACCGCGCTCATCATCGACGCCTTCGACTCCATGGGCGAGACCGCGGAGCGCGCCCACGAGGCGGTCGCCGACGCCGGCCCCGTACAGCGCTGGTCCGCGGTGTGCGAGGCCGTGCGCGGCTGGGCCCTCGGGCATCCGCACGAGTACGCGTTGATCTACGGACCGCCGGTGCCGGGCTACACCGCGCCCGACACCACCGTCCCGGCCGCCTCCCGCGTGGGCCTCCTCTTCATCGACGTCCTGCGCGACGCGTACCAGGGTCTCGGCCTGGCCAAGCCCCCGCTGCCCGCCGAACTGCGCCCCGAGGCCGAACGGATGGCCGCCGACCAAGCCCCCGACCTCCCGCCGGAGACGGTCGCGGCACTCGTCGCGGCCTGGGCCCAGCTGTACGGGCTGATCGGGTTCGAGCTGTTCGGCCAGTTCAACCGGGTGGTGACGGACCGCGAGCCGTTCTTCCGGCATGCGGTGGCCCAGCTCGCCCAGGGGGTGGGGCTGGTGTTTCCGCAGGAGGGGCGGGCCGGGAAGGGCTCGTAGGGTCCACCAAGCATGTTTCCAGTGCCCGGCAGGCAACCCCTGCCCGTCAAGGGGCACCAGCTAGGTCTGCCCTATGCCGCCGGAACCGGCGGCATAGGCAGCAAGGTGGGGTCCTGGCGCAGGATCCGGGTGTGCAGTGAACGCAGGGCGGGCCCCGGGTCCGCTCCCATCGCGTCGGCGAGGCGCTGCCGTGCCCCTTCGTACGCGGTGAGCGCGTCCGTCGGGCGGCCGGTTCGGCACAGGGCGAGCATCAGCAGCTCGACCAGGCGTTCCCGCAAAGGGTGCGCGGCCACGAGCCGGACGAGTTCGTGGACGTACTCGAAGGACCGGCCGAGTTCGATCGCCCCGGCGAGCCGGGCCTCGAGGACGGTGAGGCGTTTCTCGGTCCAGCGGAGCCGTTCCGCCGCAAGGTACGGTGCTCGCAGGCCCTCGGCGAACTCCCCGCGCCACAACTCCTCCGCGCGCCACGCCAGTTCGCCCGCCCGCTCCAGCTCCCCGGAGTCCCGCGCCGCCAGCGCCTCGGCCACCAGCCGCCGCCGCTCCCGCAGGTCGTCCGCCGCCGCGCCGGTGAGCAGATATCCGTTGCCGGTCCACGACAGCTCCGGCCCGTCTCCCAGCGCCCGGCGCAGCCCGGAGACGTACTTCTGCACGAGGTTGCGCACATGCACGGGCGGTGCGCCGCCCCATACGGCCTCGACCAGAGAGTCGTAGGAGAGCGGGCGGCCTTCCTGGAGCAGGAGTACGGCGAGGATCGCGCGCTGCTTCGGCGGGCCGAGGGGGATTTCCACGCCGTCGCGCAGGGCCCGCAGCGGGCCGAGCAGTTCGCAGCGCAGACCGTGTGAGCCGTGCAGACCGTGTGAGCCGCGCGGGCCATGTGAGTCTCGCGAGCCGTGCGATGTCCCGGTTGTCCCCTCAGCCATGGTTCGAGCCTAGCCGGGATGCCGTCTTCCAGTGGATCTTCCAGCGGGACTTCCAGCGATCCGACCGATCCTCACCGAGCACGAACCGAACCCCCAACTTCCCGAGGAGGGCCACCAGATGCTCACCCGGCTCGGCCGACTGGCCGTGCGGTACAGCCGTGCTGTGCTGATCGGCGCACTGCTCGTCTTCCTCGGCCTCGGCGCGTACGGTGCCGGTGCCCAGGACGATCTCGACCTCTCCCGCTGGGACGCGCCGGGCACGGAGTCGGTGCGCGCCGGCGACCGGTTGCGCGAGGACTTCCGCACCGGAAACCCCAACCTCGCCCTGCTCGTCACGGCACGCGACGCAGACGTCGACAGCGCGCGCACCGAACGAGCGGGGCGTGAACTCGCCGCCGAGGTCGCGCACTTGCCCCTCGTCACGGACGTCACCTCGTACTGGGATGCCAACAGCCCCGCTCTGCGCGCCGAGGACGGCCGCCGCGCGCTGATCCTCGTCCGTCTCGAAGGAACCGCCACCGAGACCCGTGAGGCACTCGCCTCATTCTCCCCGGAGCTGACCCGCACCACCGCCGAACTCGATGTCCGTGTCGGCGGGCAGGAGGAGATCTCGCGGCAGGTCGGCGAGGAGGCCCGGGCGGACTTCCTGCGCGCGGAGGTCTTCGCCCTGCCCGCCGTCCTGCTCCTGCTGATCCTCGTCTACCGGCGCACGACAGCCGCTCTGCTGACCGTCGGTGTCGGCCTGCTGTCCGTCGTCGGCACGCTCGCCGGGCTGCGGCTGATCGCGCGGTTCACGGAGGTGTCGACGTTCGCCGCGAACCTCGCGCTCGTCCTCGGCCTCGGGCTGGGCATCGACTACAGCCTGTTCGTGATCAACCGGTACCGCGAGGAACGTGCGGCCGGACACGCCCAGCAGGAGGCCGTCGTCAGGGCCACCGTCGCGGCCGGCCGCACGGTGGTCTTCAGCGGGGTCACGGTCGCCGTGTCCCTCTGCGCGCTACTGGTGTTCCCGTTCTTCTTCCTGAGCTCGTTCGCGTACGCCGGAGTGCTCGTCGTGGCCACCGCGGTCGCCGGGGCCGTGATTCTGCTGCCGGCCGCGCTGGCCCACTGGGGCCACCGGGTGGAACGGCCCGCCGCGCCCGCCTCCGGCTTCTGGCACCGCACCGCGCTCGCGGCCATGCGCCGACCGCTCGTCGCCGGTGCCGGAGTCCTGACCGTCCTCCTCGTCGCCGCCTCACCCCTGCTCGGGCTGCGCTTCGGCCTCCCCGACGAGCGCACGCTGCCCGCGGGCACCTCCTCGCGCACGACCTCCGAGATCGTGCACCGCGACTTCGCCGCCGAACCCACGGACACGGTCCAGGTCGTGCTGACCGAGCCCTCGGGCACCCGCGGGTACGCCGCCCGGCTCTCCCGCGTCCCGGGCGTGTACCAGGTCGACGCCCCCGAGGGCACCTACCAGGACGGCCGCCGCACCGGCGCCCCCGGCCAGGACCGGCTGACGGCACCCGACGGACGCGTGCGCCTGGCCGTCGTACCCACACAGCAGGCCATGTACGGCGACGTCCCCGCGCTCGTCGAACGCGTCCGGGAAACCCCGGCCCCCGCCCCCGCCCTCGTCGGCGGCTATCCCGGCGAGACCACCGACTTCCGCGCCACGCTCCTGGACCGGCTGCCGCTCGCCGTCGCTCTGGTGCTCGGGTCGACGTACGTGATCCTCTTCCTGATGACCGGCAGCGTGCTGCTGCCCGCCAAGGCGACCGTGCTCAACCTGCTCAGTCTCTCCGTGATGTTCGGCTGCCTGGTGTGGGTCTTCCAGGACGGCCACCTGTCCGGGCTCCTCGGCTTCACCCCGACCGGCTCGATCGAGCCGAGCATCCCAGTGCTGATGTTCTGCGTGGCCTACGGACTGTCGATGGACTACGAGGTCTTCCTGCTGGCCCGCATCAAGGAGGAGCACGATCGCATCGGCGACACCGAGCGCGCCGTCGCCGAGGGCATCCGCCGCAGCGCACCGCTGATCACCGCGGCGGCCGGGATCCTCGCCCTGTCCTTCCTGTCGTACGCCACCTCAGGCGTCGTCTTCCTCAAGGAGCTCGGCATCGGCACGGCCCTGACGATCCTCGTCGACGCCACCCTCATCCGGGTCGTCCTGCTGCCGGTGACGATGCGGCTCGCCGGGAGCGCGAACTGGTGGGCCCCGAAACGGCTGCGCCGGCTGCGGATCAGGGAGCCCGAGCCGGCCGACGTACTTCGCCGGGAGTACGTGTGATCACCGCGCTCGGCTGACGCCGTCCCCGGCCGTCGGCGTCTAGCGTGGCGGCATGGACGAGCAGCGCGTACGCGGGAGCGGCCCGCCGCAGTGGTGGCGGCACGGGCCGCCGTGGGGGAACCGCTGGGGCGACGCGGACCGGCGTCCTCGATGGCCCTGGCCGTCCACCGTGCTCCTCACGTTCTTCGTGCTCGGCGGCTCGAACTACGCGGCCCAACAGCAGGTCGAGCGCGCGCCCCTCGACACGTTCGCGCGCCTGCTGCTGGTCGTGGCCGGCGTCCTGCTGCTGTGGCGGCTGCGGTATCCGGTGTTCGTCGCGTTCGGCACGGCGACGGCCGCCATGCTCTACCTGGGCGCCGGCTACCCGTACGGACCGGTTTTCCTCACGGTCGCTCTCAGCTGTTTCAGCGCCGTCGTGGCCGGACACCGCAGGGCCGCCTGGGCGGCGCTGGGGATGCTCTGGGCGGGGCACGTCCTGGTGGCGCACTGGCTGTACCGGTGGCTGCCGCCGTCCGGGGACGACGCCGCCTCCTGGGGGCAGGAGGTCGTGGTCGCCACCTGGATGGTCGCGATCGTCGCCCTGTCGGAGCTGGCCCGCACCCGGCGCGAGCAGTGGGCCCGCGAGCGGGCCGAGCGCGCCCAGGCGGCGCGGCGGCGCGCGGACGAGGAGCGGCTGCGCATCGCCCGCGAGCTGCACGACGTCCTCGCGCACAGCATCTCGGTCATCAACGTGCAGGCCGGCGTCGGCCTCGCGCTCCTCGACACCGACCCGGAGCAGGCGCGCACGGCGCTCACCACCATCAAGGCCGCCAGCAAGGAGGCGCTCGGCGAGGTCCGCCAGGTCCTCGACACGCTGCGCACGCCCGGTGACGCGCCGCGCGCGCCGGCGCCGGGCCTCGACCGGCTGCCGGAGCTCGTCGAACAGGCGGCGGGCGCGGGCCTCACGGTCGAGGTCGAGGGCGAGGCCCCGCGTCTGGCACCCGGCACGGACCTCGCGGCCTTCCGCATCGTCCAGGAGGCCCTCACCAATGTCGTACGGCATTCCGGTTCGCGGCACGCGCGCGTGCGGCTCGATCACGACGGCGGCGCGCTACGGCTCCGTATCGACGACGACGGGCCCGCGACCGGCGCCGACGCGGGCGGCAGCGGCAACGGCCTGGCCGGAATGCGGGAGCGGGCCGCCGCGCTGGGTGGCACGATCGAGGCGGGGCCGCGTGCCGACGGAGGGTTCCGGGTGCTGGCCGTGCTGCCGCTGAAGGTGAAGCCCGAGGAGGACGACCGGTGATCCGCGTACTGCTCGCCGACGACCAGTCACTGGTGCGGGCCGGCTTCCGGGCGTTGCTCGACGCGCAGCCGGACATCGAGGTGGCCGGGGAGGCCTCCGACGGCGAGGAGGCGCTGCGCAAGGTGCGCGAACTGCGCCCCGACGTCGTGCTGATGGACATCCGCATGCCGCTGCTCGACGGCCTGGCCGCGACCCGCCGCATCACGGACGACCCCGCCCTGACGGACGTCAAGGTGGTCATGCTCACCACCTTCGAACTCGACGAGTACGTCTTCGAGGCGATCCGCTCGGGCGCCTCCGGCTTTCTGGTCAAGGACACCGAGCCGGAGGAACTCCTGCGCGCCATAAGGGCGGTGGTCGGGGGCGACGCGCTGCTCTCGCCGGGGGTGACCCGCCGCCTGATCGCCGAGTTCGCGGCCCGTTCGAAGGAACCGGCCGCCGCCGACGCCCTGACCGAACTCACCGAGCGGGAGCGGGAGGTGATGGCCCTGGTCGGCATCGGCCTGTCCAACGACGAGATCGCCCGCCGCCTGGTGGTCAGCCCGCTCACCGCGAAGACCCACGTCAGCCGCACGATGGTCAAGCTGGGCGCCCGCGACCGGGCTCAACTCGTCGTGCTGGCCTACGAGTCGGGGTTGGTGCGGCCGGGCTGGCTGGGCTGAGGCTGTTGCCCCTGCCGGAAACGGACCAGCACGCTGATGACCCGGGCAAGGAAGAGGACGGGCGCGAGCACCAGTCCGGTGCGGAGCAGCACGAGTTCCACGGTGTGCGGAAGTTCGAACAGCAGCGCCGGTCCGGCGACGGCCCCGAAGACGACCGCCGCGGCGAACAGCGCGCTGCACAGCGCGTATCCGATCTCGACAGTGATCGCGTCCCGCTCGGCCTGACCGCGCCGTCCCCCGTAATGCGTCATCCCGGAAGTATCCCCGAAGTATCCCGGAAGTCTCACAGGCGTGGATGCTCGGACCGAGCCGGGCTCGCCTTCAGGTCACACGGCGGACTTCTCGCGCCACAGCTCGGCGACGGAGGCGTCCCCGGTCACGCTCGGGAAGGACAGCCGGTTCCACAGCGCCAGATACAACCGCGCGGCAGGCCCGGCGACTTCGCAGTCGGCGTCCGGGCCGTCACCCCGCTCTGCCGCCGGCGGCTCCTGCGACAGTCGTACGGTCCACACCGCGCCGTCCATGTCGGTCGCCCGCACCCGCAGTACCCGGGGGTGCTCGCTGCGGGCCCTGCTCTTGGGGCGGGCGTGGAAGCCGATCAGCAGTTCGTCGATGCCGTCCGCCGCGAAGGCGTCGCTGATCTCACTGGGGGTGCCGCCCCTGGCCGACTCCGCGTCGACCCGGTGCACGGTCGTCTCGTGCGCCTGCCGCCGGGCCCAGAACGCCAGCGGTGAGGGCGCGGGCAGGAAGTGCCAGCACTGCATGTCGGGTGCGGCCGACCGAAGGGTGTCGACGAGGTTCCCGTGTCCCTGCCGGAACCAGGCCAGCAGCTCGGTGCCGTCGAGGTCGGGCAGGTCTCCGAAGGGGTGGTAGGAGGTGTGCCTCTCGGCGACGAACGCTGCCGCCCAGCGATGCACCATCCCCGTGTGCCGCAGCAGGTCGCTCACCTGCCACTCCGGGCAGGTCGGCACCTTGGCGTCGGTGCCGGCCTGCTCGGCGGCCGCGGCCAGCGACCGGCCCTCCAGGTCCAGGATCGATACGAACTCGGCAGTCTCCATCTCGGCAGTCTCCATGGGGTGAGTCTGCCGGATGGAGTGCGTTCTAAGGGAGGCAGTTTTTTCGCTGCGGGATGCGTGCCGCGGTGGTGCCGAACCCGGTGAGAACCACCCGGCGCAGGTGAGCGGCAACGGGCCCGAACAGGCCATGCTCGGAGGAGACGCCTCCGGTCGGCACAGCCGCAGGACGCCACAGAACGCCGCGGAAGGGGACCCCATGGATCTCCAGATCCTCCCGCTCGCCATCACCATGATGGTGGGACCACAGATCATGTCCGCGATCATCTTCGTGACCACACCGAGGGCGGTACGCGTCTCCTCGGCGTTCCTGCTCGGCGTGGCGGTGGCGACGACGGCCGGAGTGGCGATCACACGCGGACTCGCCGCGCTGCTCGGCGGCGCCGTCGACTTCGGCAGCTCGTCCGACCAGGGATCGGCAGGAAAGATCATCCAGTACGTGCTGGTCGGCCTGCTGCTCTTCGCCGCCGTCAAGAACTACGTGACCCGGGCGACGGCCGAACCACCCAAGTGGCTCGGAACCCTGATGACGGCTGATCCGAGAAGGGCCCTCAAGACCGGTCTGCTGGTCATCCTGCTGATGCCCTCCGACATCGTGATCATGCTGACGGTCGGAAGCCACCTGGAGCAGAGCGACACGGGATTCGGCGGCGCGGTGCCGTTCATCGCGGCGACGGTCCTGGTCGCGGCGCTGCCGCTGCTGGCCTACCTGATCATGGGAGAACGCGCCAAGCGCGCCATGCCCAAGGTCCGCGAGTGGGTGAACACCCACAGCTGGCTGGTCAACATCATCGCCTGCCTCATCTTCATCGCGCTGATCCTCTGACCTCGACCGACCTCGACTGGTGATCACGGGGCGGCAGAGGTTGAGTGGAACGTGTCGCCCGGAGATCCGATGTTCGCGGTCAGATTCGCGGTCCCGGCTGTGCCGAAGATCCTCGTCGACCGTCCCGCGCTGCTCAAACGCCTGACGGACGGGGCACAGGGACCGCTCACCCTCGTCAACGGCCCCGCCGGTGCGGGAAAGACAGTGCTCGCCGCCCAGTGGATCACCCGGGGCTTCGCGCCGCGTGCCACCGCTTGGCTGACCGTCGAGCCCGGCGACGCTCCCGGCGCGTTCTGGGCCCATGTCCTGGAGGCGTTCCGTCGGCACGGCGTACGGTTGCCGGCCGAGGTGGGCAGCCCCACGCGCGCCGAGGCAGTGGACGAGTCGCTCCTGGTACGTCTCGCGGCGGGGCTGGCCGAGCGGCCGGAGCCGGCGGTCCTGGTGCTCGACCAGTTCGACGCGGCGCGCGCACCCGAGATCGCCGAAGGGCTCCAGTTCGTGCTCCGGCACGCCGCCGACGGTCTGCGCCTCGTCCTCACCGGCCGCACGGATTCGCTGTTGCCGGTGCACCGCTACCGGGCAGCGGGGGAGATCACCGAGATTAGGCACGCGGATCTCAAGTTCACCGACACGGACACCGAGACGCTGCTGCGCGAGCACCGGCTGGAGGTCTCGGAGGAGGGAATCCAGCTGCTGGTCGAGCGTACGGAGGGATGGGCGGCAGGCCTGCGCCTGTGCGCCCTGGCCATGCAGCGCAGCCCCGATCCCGACCGCTTCGTCCACGAGTTCGCCGCGGACCGCACCACGATCGCCGACTACCTGCTCAGAGAGGTGCTCGACGCGCAGCCGTCGCTCACCCAGGACCTGCTGCTGCGTGTCTCCGTCACCGACCGCGTCCACCCCTCACTCGCCGACGCGCTGACCGGACGCGACGACGCCGAGGAGACGCTGGCCAAACTGGCCCGGGCCAACGCGTTCCTGGAGCAGGTGGGCGCATCGGCCTGGTATCGGCTGCATCCCTTGTTCGCCGCGGTCCTGCACGCGCATCTGCGGCAACGCCACCCCGGCCTCGAGCCCCGGCTGCGCGCACGGGCGGCGCGCTGGCTCGCCGGGACCGGTCGGCTCACCGAGGCGGTGGTGCAGGCAGCCGCCGCCGGTGACTGGCAGTTCGCGGCCGGGCAGCTGGTCGACAACCTGGCCATCGGCCGGCTCTTCACCGGCTTGGAGACGCAGCAGTTGCGCCGTGCGTTCGCCGCCATGCCGAACGGCCTGACCGGCGCGGCTCCGGCCCTGGTCGAAGCGGCATGCCGACTGGCCGATCAGGACCGTGCCGGCTGCACGGCAGCGCTACGCCGCGCGGACCGGTACGTGGGCGACCCGCGCCGCACGGACACGTACGTGGCCGACCGGCGCCGCACGGACACGTACGTGGCCGACCCGCATCGCTCGGACCAGTACGTCAGCGACCCTTCAGGCCCGCCGTCGCGCCTCAGTCTCGCCTTCCTCCGGGTCCTCGCCGGGCGGCTGGCCGGCGACCTGGCGGCCACCGAGCGAGCGGCCGCCGACGCCGACCGGCTGCTGCGCGAGATCCCACAGCCCCTGGTCGGGCGGCATCCCGAGATACGTGCCATGGTGCTGGCCGGTCTCGGTTCGGCCGAACTCGATGCCGGGCGATTCGACCACGCCGAGTCCGTTCTCACCGCCGCCGTCGAGGCGTGCGGGCAGCCGGGGATGGATCCCCCGCTGTGTGACGCGCTGGCGTCGCTGGCTCTCGTCGAGCTGCTGCGGGGCCGGCTGCGGCGGGCGGAGGCGCACGCACGCGATTCGCTCGCCGTCGCCGAGCGGTCCGCGCTGTTGCCGGAGCACCGGGCCGGCATCGACCACCTCGTCCTGGCGGGTGTCTCGGCCGAACACGACGACCTCGCGACCGCCCGCGCCCATCTCGACCTGGCGACCATGGACGGACGACCCTTGCCGGAGCCCGTCGCCGCGGTCGAGGCCGCCGTCATCGCCGCCCGGCTGGCGACGGCCGAGGGCGACTGGGAGGGTGCGCTCGACGCGGTTCACGCGGTTCACGCGGTTCACGCGGTTCACGCGGTCGGCTTGGCCGGCTCTGCCGGCTCGGCCGTGACATCCCAGAACCTGTCCGGCTGGACGGTGGACGAGCTTGCCATCGCCGAGTCCTCCGCGCACCTGGCCCGCGGGGATGCGGCGGCGGCCCTGGACGTACTCGACGCCGTGAGTTCCGACCGGCCGGAGCACGCGGTGGCCCGGGCCCGCGCACTGCTGACCGGGGGAGACCGGGCCGGCGTGCTGGAGGCCCTGGCCGGCCTGCCGGCCGATGAGACCGTCACGCGGTCGAGCCGGACACAGGCGCGCCTGCTCCAGGCGCAGGCCGCCGCGGCGAACGGCTCCGCCGGCTCCACCGGCTCCACCGAGGAGGCGCACCGTCTCCTGCGCGAGGCGCTCGGGCTCGCCCGGCCGGAGGAGCTGCGGCGTGTGTTCGTCGAGAGTGGTCCCTGGATACGCCGCATGCTGCGCCAGGACCCGCAACTGGCGCGGGCACACGGCTGGTTGCCCGCCCGGATGCTGGGGTCCGCGCGGGCGGGGGGTCATGACCGGCTGCCCGTGATGGTGGAGCCGCTGAGCGAGCGCGAGACAGAGGTGCTGGGCAAGGCTGCGCAGTTGCTGTCCACGGAGGAGATCGCGGCCGAGTTGTACATCTCCGCGAACACGGTCAAGACCCATCTGAAGAGCATCTACCGCAAGCTCTGCGTCACCCGGCGCAGCGAGGCCGTCCACCGGGCCCGGGACCTCGGGGTGCTGTGACCGGGATGGACACTCGCCCGAACCGGGCGATGCCGAGCGCATGGTCGAAGACCGACCATGAGGAAGACCGACCATGAGAGGGAAGCCGGCCGCCTCCCACACCGCTGGCCTGCGAGAAGTGGGTGCTCATATGCGTTATGAATTCCGCATCGCCGGCGTCGTGCCGGACGCACTCGCCGAGACCTTTCCCGAGCTCGACAGCGTTCCAGTACCCGAGAACACTCGCTTCTTCGGCACCGTGACCGACGAGGCCCACCTGTACGGCCTGCTGATCCGCTTCCAGTGCCTGGGCCTGCGCGTGCTCGAGATGCGCGAGCTGCCCGGGTGACGGCCCGGCGACGCCACCGAATCGTCCCTTTCGGGTGATGCAGGACCGGCCTTCAGGAAGGACAGTCGCAGATGGCGCCCCAATGGGGTGGCTGAGCAGGGGCGACCCCGGACCGGGGGCCGGACAGTTTCGACGAGGAGACAGCCATGACCAGTCATGTCGGCAGAGCTCACTCGGGCGGCACCGCTCGAAGCACCACCAGCCTCGCGTTCGCCAGCGGACTGCTCGCGTTCGCGGCGGTCATGATGATCGTCGGTGGCGTGCTCAATGTCCTCCAGGGCATCACGGCCATCGCCGAGGACGAGGTCTTCGTCACCACGAGGAACTACGCCTACGAGTTCGATCTCACCAGCTGGGGCTGGATCCACCTGGTCCTGGGCGTCCTCGTCACGGTCGCCGGCTTCGCGCTCTTCACCGGGGCGACGTGGGCACGCGTCACCGGTGTGGCGCTGGCGAGTCTTCTCATCGTGGCGAACTTCATGTACGTGCCCTACTACCCCGTGTGGTCCCTGACCCTCGTGGCCGTGAACGCCCTGGTGGTGTGGGCACTCTGCGTGGGGCGAAGGCGCTCGGATGACCAGGTCTGAGGTGCCGGAGCCGCATCAGTCGCCGGGTGAACGGGCCGCCCGGGGCAGGGCGGCCCGTGCGGACGCGCCCCGCTCCAGTCACGCGGAGTTCGCACCTCAGCCCAAGCGACCGGATCCGGTGGACGTCATCGAAAGACAGTCGCGGACCCGGCTGCCGGAACTGGTGCCGATCCGCTACGGCCGGATGCTGGAATCCCCGTTCCGTTTCTACCGGGGTGCTGCCGCGATCATGGCGGGAGACCTGGCGGAAACGCCCCGCTCGGGGATCACCGCGCAGTGTTGCGGAGACGCTCACCTGTTGAACTTCCGGCTGCTCGCCTCCCCCGAGCGGCGCCTGATGTTCGACATCAACGACTTCGACGAGACACTGCCCGGCCCCTGGGAATGGGACATCAAGCGCCTGGCCGCCAGCCTGGCCATCGCGGGCCGCGCGAACGGTTACACCGACGCGGAACGCGCCGCCATCGTCCGGGCCACCGTACGGTCGTACCGCGAAGCGATGCGCCGCTTCGCCGGCATGCGCGACCTCGACGTCTGGTACGCCCAGGTCGGCGCGGACCGGCTCCAGGCCCTGGCGGCGCGGAAACTGGGCGCGCGTGGCCGCAGACGCGTGACGCAGACCCTGGCGAAAGCCCGCACCCGCGACAACATCCAGGCGTACGGCAAGCTCACCGGGCTGATCGACGGCAAGCGCAGGATCATCCCCGACCCACCACTGATCACGCCGATCGCAGACCTGCTCCCGGGCGTCGAGCGCGACTCGCTGGAGGCACAGATCCGCGAGCTGATCGAGCGCTACGGCCGGAGCCTTCAGTCGGACCGCCGCCACCTGCTCCGGCAGTACCGGCTCGTCGACATGGCCCGCAAAGTGGTCGGGGTCGGCAGCGTCGGCACCCGCTGCTGGATCATCCTCATGCTCGGCAGGGACGACGACGACCCGCTGCTGTTGCAGGCCAAGGAAGCCGACCTGTCCGTGCTCGCCCCGCACGCCGGTGCGAGCGGGTACGACAACCAGGGGCAACGCGTCGTCGCCGGACAGCGGTTGATGCAGGCGGCCGGCGACATCTTCCTCGGCTGGGAGCGTGCCAAGGGCATCGACGGACGCCAACGTGACTTCTACGTACGCCAGTTGCACGACTGGAAGGGCATCGCCGAACCCGAACTCATGGTGCCCCGCGGCATGCGGGCCTTCGGGGAAATCTGCGGCACCACCCTGGCCCGCGCCCACGCCAGATCCGGAGACCGGATCGCCATCGCCGCCTACCTGGGCGGTGGGGACGTCTTCGACCGCGCGCTCACCGAGTTCGCCGAGAGCTACGCCGACCAGAACGAACGCGACCACCAGGCCCTGGCCGACGCCGTACGCGCCGGGCGGGTCGCCGCCGAGTCGGCGTGAGCGTTTGAGCCTCTCCGCCACGAGGCGTTCGAACTGCCTCTGGTGCGGCGTCGGTGGCCCGCCGTGACGAGCGGATCGGAGTCCCGTCTCGTGGAGTGTCCGATCGGCTGCCGGTGGCGCTCGTCGACGGCCGACGCCGTGAGCCGCCGGCCGGTGACCGTCCTGGACTCGTGGCGTCACGAGAGCCAGTGGTTCGAGATCGAGTCGCGCCGGCTGCCGGACGGACCCGGCTGAGCCATGCCGTGCGGCGGCGAAGTCCCGGGACGAGGCCTCACTTCTCGGGCTGGTGCAGGGGACCGAGCCTGTGGCGCGCCGGGCTCTCGGGTACGGGGGTGCCCTCGCGCAGGTCGCCGGTGGTGGCCGCGGCCTTCTCGTGCCAGCGGCCGTACCGCCCGGCGAGGGCTACGGCCGAGACACCGTGCAGGAGGACGCTGAGGCCGACGGTGATCGCGACCACCCTGCCCAGCAGTTCCACCCCGTGGACGTGTTCTTCCACCACGAGCAGTGCCAGCACGAGGGACGCGAGCCCGCGGGGCCCGAACCACCCGACATACGCCACCGTGGGGGGCCGCAGCCCGCTCCCGGAGAGCGCGAGCGCCACCGGCAGCATCCTGACGACGGTGAGACTGAGCACCGCGTACAGGATGATCCGCCAGCTCAGGTGCTCCAGCGCGGGGCCGAGCAGCACCGCCCCGAAGACCAGCAGGCTGATCGCCGCCAGGAGACCCCCCAGGTTCTCGGCGAACTCGGCTGTGCCGCGGTCCGGGTCTTCCTGCTCGTGGCCGGTCCGGTAGCGGCGCAGGGCGAACCCGAAGGCGAACCCGGCGACCCAGGCGGCGATGAAGCCGCTGCCGTCCGTCACGACGGCGAGTTCGTACGACGCTGCCGCGAGGGCCAGGGGGTAGATCTGCCGCCACTCGCGCGTGACCCATCCCCTGGCCCGGGACCACTGCAACAGCCGGCCTCCGAGCCCACCGACCAGGAGACCCAGCACGGTGCTCAGCACGAGTGCGCGCCAGAAGACGCCCGAGACGCCCTCCTCCGCGTAGTGCGTGCCCGGGACTGCTGCCAGGAAAAGGACGAAGAAGGGCAGCACCATGCCGTCGTTGAGGCCGCTTTCCACATTCAGACCGTGCCGTACCAGCGCCGGGACGCGGGGACTGGACATGGCGGTCTCGCCGAGGGCGGCGTCGGTGGGGGCGAGGATGGCGCCGACGAGTGCGAGCTCCCACACCGTCAACCCGGGCAGCAAGGGCCAGGCGAGCAGCCAGCCCGCCCCGATACTCAGCGGCAGCCCGATGCCCAGCAGGCGGCCCGGCAGATAGCCGCCGGTCACCAGGTCCCGTCTGCGGACCGTCATGGCGTCGGTGAACAGCACGAGAGCCAGGGCTGCCTCGAGAAGCGCGAGGATCGGTGCGGCGTCGTGCTTCAGGTCGACGGTGTCCAGCACGGCCGGGCCGAGGAGGATCCCGGCGCCGACGAACACGATCGGCGACGACAGCGGTGTCGAGGACAGCCGACGCGAGCCCAACGCGTACGTGGCGGTGACGCCCGCCACCGCCACAACGGTCCAGGCGCCACCGCTCATGTTCCGGCCCTCCGGATCCACCCGCCGGGCGCTTATGTCTGCGACATTGCGGGGCCCTGCCGTCGGCCGTCGTTCGCGGTGCGGCCCGGGCATTTCCACGCTAGGTCACCACCGTGACCATGGCGACCGCAGGGGGCGCTGTCGCCTGAAGCGGCTGGAGGGCCACCTGCGTTCCGCATGTCAGGACGATGTCTTGCATTGACGCAGGGGCTCTGCCCCGTCATAGTGCTACGAATGCTCCTCGGGATCTGATTCGGCTACCCATTCCGGAAGACCCCCGAAGCTGAAGCCGGACTGCTGTATTGGGGAGAACGGGATGAAGACCGATGCCGCCTCCGGTCTTGGCGGAGACTTCATGCTGGCTGTGTACCTGGACGGACAAGGCCGTGTTCCCGGGTATCGCAGCGGCCTCGGCTTCGGTCTGAGCGGCGCGATGCTGATGGAACTCGCTCTGGGCGGCTTCATTTACACCGTTGACGGCTACATTGTCGCCGGCCATGGAGCACAGCCGCGTGACCGGGCGCTCGGCGAGGTCCTTGTGCGGATCCGTTCCTCTCGCAAGCTGCGCACGACCTCGCAGTGGGTCAGAGCCCTGAGCGCCGGTGCGCACAAGCGTCTGTCGGCCGGCTTGATCGCTGATGGTGTCCTCGTTCGCACGCGGAGAGGGTTGCCGTTGCCGTCCGGGTGGGCTCGTCGCTACGACGTCCCGCGCAGCGAAAGGCGGGATGCCGTGGTCCGGTCTCTCGGCGGTGCGGCCGATTCCTCCGAGCGCCTGGTCGCGCTGGCCGCACTGGCGAGTGCGTGCCGGGCCGCGTCGGGTGGTCGGGAATGGAGCGAGTCCGAGGCGACGCTGCGAGCCATGAGCCCGGCCTGCGCTCAGATCCTCACTGCGGTCGCCGCCTGTGCGTGGCTCGCGACGCTCTCTTCCTGGACCTGAACCCGCCGCCTGAACCCGCCGCCTGAACCCGCCGCCTGAACCCGCCGCCTGAACCCGCCGCCTGGTCCCGCCGCCGTGCCGCGGCGGGAGTCGGTGGTGCATCCGCCACTCAACGCGGTCGGACGACCTCGCGGAAGTCGGACTTGCGGATCTTCGCGTGGACGCCCTTCACGTCGTCGACGACCTGGGAGACCGCGAAGTCGCCCGCCGCGCTGAGGTACGCCATCGCCAGATGGCGGTCGATGCCGTAGTCGGTCGCGAGCAGGTCCAGCGCGCAGCGCACGCAGTCGCGCATCGCCTCGTCGAGGTCCCTGTCCAGACCGATCGGCACCAGGTAGTCGTCCGTCTCGGCGAACGGGGCGACGCGGCCATGGCCGGGCCGCAGAGCCGCACCGCCCGGCACCACCTCGAGCTTCACGGTGGCGCGCAGCGACGCCTCGAACGCGGTGAGGGCGACCTCGCCGTCGCCCTGGGCGAAGTGGGGGTCCCCGAAGTAGACGAGCGCGTCGTCCACCTGCACCGGAAGGAACAGCGTGGCGCCCTCGCCGAGCAGGGAGATGTCGATGTTCCCCCCGTGGCGCCCCGGCGGCACCGAGTGCGGCCGCTCGTCCCCGGGCACCGCCACGCCCATCACACCGAGGAACGGCCGCAGCGGGAAGCGCAGTGAGCCGCGGGACGGGTCCGTCGGATCCACCGCCATCCGGCCCCAGGCGCCGTGGCTGTCCGCGTGTGCCGTGGCGAAGGTGAACGCGGGACCGGCCAGCGACGGCATCTCGCCGGGGAGCGCCCCGAAGCCGTGACGTGCGGAGACCATGCCGTACGGAACCCGCGGGGTGAGGCCGAGGACCGTGATGGCGAGCAGATCGCCGGGCCGGGCGCCGGCCACGGCGATCGGCCCGGTGACGAGGTGCGGCCCGTCGTCGTCGAAGTCGTGCGCCATCCCGGAGTCCGCCACCTGCTGGGCGTCGTCGAGCACATGGCCGCCGCCGACGCCGTATCGGCCGAAGAACTCACCGGGGTTGCGGCCCTGGTCCTCGAGAACTCCTTCGTGGCTGAGTGTGTCGACCGTGACGACGGTGCCCGGTCGCACGACCGCGCACGGTGCGTCCGCCTCGCACGGAAGGCGACCCCACAGGGTGTTCGCGGGCGTGGCCGGGACGTAGGTCGTCGATGCGATCGCTCCGTGGCCGGGCTGGAGGATCGGGAATCCGGTCGCGGCGACGTCGAGGAGGGGCGAGTCGATCGCAGTCATGGCCGACCTTTCGTGAAGGGGAAGGGCTGGCCCGACGCTAGGAACGTTCCGTTGCCCCGGTGTTTCCGATGGGGGTCCGTGCCGTAACGCTGTCTCGTATGCCAACATGGCATCTCGCATACCTTGCTGTGGAGAGGACCCGGATGGACGTCGGAGACGTTGTTCTCATCGGCGGTGCCGGCCTTGTCGGCGGATTCGTCAACGCCATCGCAGGCGGCGGGTCACTGATCCTCTTCCCCGCCCTGGTCGCCGGCGGACTGGGTACGGTGGCCGCCAACGTCACCAACTCCGTGGCGCTCTGGCCGGGCTACCTGGGAAATGTGGCGGCGCTGCGGGGATCCGCCCGCCCGTCTTCCGTGAGGTCACTGGCGGTCGTGTCCGCGGTGGGTGCCGCCGCCGGATGCGCGCTGCTGCTGCTCACTCCGTCACGGGTCTTCTCGGTCGCGGTGCCGTTCCTCGTCCTCGGCGCCAGTGCCCTCCTCGCCTTCCAGCCCCGGTTGCGGGCGCTGCTCGGCGCCGCTGACGGTGACCACCGCGTCAAGCTCTACGCCGGCACCTTCGCCGCCGCGGTCTACGGCGGTTACTTCGGAGGCGGGCTGGGACTCGTCCTGATGGCCCTGCTCGGCCTGACACTGTCCGCTCCGCTGGCGCAGGTGAACGTACTCAAGGGCACGCTCCAGCTGGTCGTGGCCACGGTGTCGCTCGTCGTGTTCGCGCTGCTCGGCCCCGTTCACTGGGGGATCGTGCTCGTGGCCGCGCCGTCGTCCCTGGCCGGGGGAGTGCTCGGCGGCCGGCTGGCGACGAGGCTGAGCGAGCCGGTGCTGCGTGCCGCCGTGGTCGGCTTCGGGGTGCTGACCAGCGTCTGGCTGGGTATCCGCGCCTTCGGCTGATCGCTGCTGGACGGACAGGTCGTCTGCCGGCCCGGCCGCCGCGCGGGTCCAACGGCGAACGTCGCGTTGGACCCGCGCGGTGGCCGGCTCACCGGCCCGGAACCGCTCAGAGGTCGAGGACGAGCCGTTCGCCCTGGCACCGGCCGACACAGATCATCATGGTGCGCCCGGCAAGGCGTTCCTCGTCGGTGAGCACGGAGTCCCGGTGCTCCGGCGTCCCGGCGAGCACGCGCGTCTCGCAGGCGCCGCAGTAGCCCTTCTCGCAGTCGTAGGACAGGCCGGGTACGGCGTCGCGCAGGACCTCGATGAGGCGCCGGTCGGCCGGCACGGTGAGCGTGGCTCCCGTGCGCGCGAGCTGGACCTCGAAGTCGCGGTTCGCCGCGGCGTCGTACGCCGTCTCGAGGCCGTCGCCGGCGGTGAAGCGCTCCAGGTGCAGCCGGTCGGTGAGATCCAGTCGGGCGCATTCGCGCTCGACGGCCGTCAGCATCGGCGCCGGCCCGCACGCGTAGACGGCGGTGTCCGCGTCCAGGCCGCCCAGCAGCCGGGGAAGGTCCGGCAGCCCGGCCTCGTCCTGCGGGAGCAGGGTCAGCGCGTCGCCGGCGACGGCGGAGAGCTCGTCGGCGAACGCCATCGTGGAGCGGGTGCGTCCGCCGTACACGACGGTGAAGGGCGTGCCGCGCCCGGCGGTGGCACGGACCATGGCGAGGATCGGGGTGACGCCGATGCCGCCGGCGAGAAACAGGTAGGACGGCGCCGGCACGAGCGGGAAGTGGTTGCGCGGCCCGCGTACCGCGAACGTCGCTCCCGAGCGGGTCAGTTCGTGGAGTTCGGCCGACCCGCCCCGGCCCCGGGGCTCGCGCAGGACGCCGATGCGCCACGTCGTGGCGTCGGCGGGGTCGCCGCACAGCGAGTACTGACGCAGCCTGCCGGAGGGCAGCCGCAGCTCGACGTGCGCGCCGGGCTGCCACGCGGGGAGTTCGCCGCCGTCCGGCAGGCCGAGGTCGACGGCGACGACGTCCTCGGCCGCGGTGCGCACCGCGGTCACCCGCAGCGGGGTGGGCGTGGTCAGCGCGCGGATCGAGGCTGCCCCTGCCGTCGCCCGGGGACCGGGCGTGAAGAGCGCCGGGACCGCGTCCCAGCCGGACTGGTTGCCGCGGGTCGGGTAGGCGACGAGCCCGTCCTCGATCACCCGGTAGTCGGGCAGCCGGGTCAGCACCTGCGCCATCATCGCGCGGAACATGGCCCGGGCGAGGTGCGCGCCGGCGCAGCGGTGCGAGCCGATGCCGAAGCTGAGGTGCCGGCTGGCGTCGCGGTCCAGCCGTACCTGCTCGGGGTCGGGGAAGACGGTGGGGTCGTGGTTCGCGGCGACCCACGGGATCAGCACCCTCTCGCCCTGGTGCATCGGGCAGCCGTCGACCTCGACGTCCTGGGTGACCGTGCGCGCCATCGACTGCGACGGGGCGAAGGCGCGCAGGAACTCCTCGGTCGCGCTGTCCAGCAGATCGGGGGAGTCGATCAGCCTCTGGCGCTGCTCGGGGTTGCGGGCGAGGTGGACGAGCGTCGATCCGGTCAGGGAGGTGGTGGTGTCGACGCCGCCGGCGATGAGCAGGCCGATCACCGACACCAGCTCGTCCTCGCCGAACTCACTGCCGTCGCCGCGCCGGCCGGCCACCAGCGCGCTGACCGCGTCGGCCCGCGGCGCGGTGCGGCGCTCGGCGATCAGCTCGCGGATGCGCTGGTCCATGTAGGCCAGCCCGGCGGCCCCGCGCACGGCGCGCTCGCTGCCGGCCGCCGCGGCGAAGATGTCGTGGATCGGCCCGGCCAGCTTCGCCCAGTCCTCCTCGGGGAAACCGAGCCAGTCCAAGGTCACCGCGGCGGGCAGCGGGTTGGTGAGGTCACGGACGAAGTCGCAGGAGCCGAGCTCGACGAAGTCGTCCACGATGCGGGCGGCGTGGCGCTCGATCATGGGCACCAGCCGCTCTATCGCCTCGGGGGTGAGCAGCGGGTTGATCAGTTGCCGGTACTCGGTCGACCGCGGCGGGTCGAGCTCGATCGGATACTGGTCGAGCCCCGGTCCCTTGGGGATGACGATGCCGACGCCCTGGCCGCCGTGGTCGCTGCGGGCCGAGGAGAACGTCTCGTCGTCGCGGGCGATGCGGGCGACGTCGGCATACCGCGTCGTGTAGGTGAAGCCGCCGTAGGCGGCGGAGCGGCCTACCGGGCAGCTCTCGCGAAAGCGCGCGTAGTAGGCGACCGGATCGGCGTTGGCCTCATCGGAGTGGTGATCGAAGTCGATGTCGGCGGACATGGTGGGCACGCTCCACGTGCTCGTGTCTTCTGCGCGGTGTTGTCCGGCCGCGCCACCGGATGTCTGAGCCTCGTCGGCGTCGGGCCACCCTAAGGTGCTGCCGCCGTGTGCGACAACGTGTCGTGGACGACGTTTCAGAAGGTCAGCACGGATTGCCTCATGCCTCAGAAGGTCAGCACAGCTTTGCCGACCGAGCCGGAGCGGACCGCCGCGACGGCCTCGTTGATCTGCTCGAACGGGAAGTAGGTGATCATCTTCTCGACCGGGAACCGGCCCTTGGCGTTGAGCTCCAGCAGCTGGGGCAGGAACACCTGCGGCAGGCTGGACCCGGCGATGATGCCGGTGACGCTGCGCCCGTTGAGGATGCTGCGCCACTCGAAGCTCATCGACTCGCTCGGCCCGATGCCGATGACCCCGGCGCGGCCGAGCGGCCCGAGAGCCTCCACCGCGGTGCGCAGGACGTCCTCGCGCCCGGTCGTGTCGATCACGAAGTCGAACCCCTCGGGGACGAGGGCGGCCAGCTGCTCGGCGGCCGGCCCGGCCGTGGAGTCGACGGTGTGCGTGGCGCCGAAGCCGCGGGCCGCCTCCAACTTGACCGGGTTCACGTCGACGGCGGCGACGACCGCGCAGCCGCTCAGCGAGGCCGCGATGATGGCGGCCACGCCGACAGCCCCCGCCCCGAAGACCGCGATCGACGATCCGGGGCGCGGCTGGAGCACATTGAGCACGCCGCCGGCACCGGTCTGGAAGCCGCAGCCGAAGGGCCCGGCCCGCAGCAGGTCCAGCGACGGATCGATCCTGACGACCGCCCGCTCCGGTGCGACGACGTGGCTGGCGAACGACGACTGGCCCAGGAAGTGGGCGTTGACCTCGCGTCCCTCATGGGTCACCGCGGTGGAGCCGTCGGGCCGGCGGCCGGAGAAGTTCACCGCGTCGAAGCTTCGGCAGTAGGCGGGCGAGCCGGTGCGGCACAGCGTGCACGTGCCGCACGACGCGAAGGACATGGTGACGCTGTCGCCCGGGCGCAGGGTGGTGACGTGGGCGCCGACCTTCTCGACGACGCCCGACCCCTCGTGCCCGAGCAGCGCGGGCGTGGGGAAGAAGGTGGCGAACTCCAGGTCGGTGCCGCAGATGCCGACGCCGGCGACGCGGACGAGCACCTCGTCGGGACGGGGCTCCTCCAAGTCCACCTCGGTCAGGACGAATGGCTGTCCGGCTTGCTCCAGCAGAGCGGCAGTGGCACGCACCAGGCCTCCTCAGTGACTCACATAGCGAGATCGCATATTGACATGCGTGACAAGGTCGGTCAAGGTTCACGCATGGCTGCTGTTGACTTCCCTTCCTCCCAGCAATTCATCGACGGCGAGTGGGTCGCGGCCCGCGACGGCGGCACCCTGGACATCGTCGATCCGGCCACCCAGCAGGTGATCACCAAGGTGGCGCTGTCGGGCTCGGCCGATGTCGGCGACGCGGTCGCCGCGGCGCGCCGTGCCTCCCCTGCCTGGGCGGCGACCAACCCCAGCGAGCGCGGGGGACTGATCCGGCGCTGGGCCGACCTGATCCTCGCCGACGTCGAGGCGCTGGCGGCCGTCGAGGCGAGGGATGTCGGCAAGCCGCTGTCGGGCGGCCGGACGAACATCTACATCGCCCACGGCATCATCGACTACTTCGCGGGCGCGGCCGACAAGCTCACCGGGGTCACGCTGCCGACCCGCAGCCCCGACTACCTGGGCTACACGGTTCCCGAGCCGTACGGCGTGTGCGCCGTCATCATCCCGTGGAACGTGCCCGCCGTGCTCATGGCCGCGAACGTCGCGCCGGCGCTCGCCGCGGGCAACACGGTCGTCCTCAAGCCCTCCGAGATCGCGCCGCTGGCCCCGTTCGCCCTCGCCGAACTCGCCCGCCGCGCCGGCTTCCCGCCGGGGGTGATCAACGTCGTCGCGGGCGGCCCCGAGGCGGGCGCCGCGCTGACCTCGCACCCGGGCGTCGACCACATCAGCTTCGTCGGTTCCACCGCCACAGGGCGGGCGATCATGACGGCCGCCGCGCAGAACCTCGTCCCGGTGAAGCTCGAACTCGGCGGCAAGTCGCCGAACGTGGTGTTCGCCGACGCCGACCTCGACACGGTGATCGAGGCGGTCGTCGCCTCGATCACCGAGAACGCGGGGCAGAACTGCTACGCCGGTTCCCGGCTGCTCGTCGAGGCCTCGGTGCACGACGAGGTCGTGGAGCGGGTCGCCGCCGCCATGACCGCGGTCAAGACCGGGCCCTGGGACGCCGACCTGGACATGGGGCCGCTGGTCAGTGCCGCGCAGTTCGCCCGCGTCGGCGGCTTCCTCCAGGACGCGCCCCGCGAGGGTGCGCGGCTGGTCACCGGTGGCGCCGCCACCGGTGAGGGATGGTTCGTCCAGCCGACCGTGTACGACCGGGTGGACGCGGGCATGCGCGTCGCCCGCGAGGAGGTCTTCGGCCCGGTTCTCGCCGTGCAGTCGTTCCGCGACACGGCCGAGGCGACCGAGCTGATGAACGCGACGGACTTCGGCCTGCTGGCCTGCATCTGGACCAACGACGTCTCCCGGGCCCTGCGGCTGGCGAAGGACGTCCGCTCCGGGCAGGTGGCGGTCAACCAGTTCCACGACGCGGGAGTGATCGGCTTCCCGTTCAACATGCAGAAGGACAGCGGCTTCAGCCGGGGCGGCGGGTACGCCGCGCTGCGCGAGTACACCCAGGAGAAGGGCGTGGCCATCCGGCTGCTGTCCCCCCGCTGAGACCCGACACCATGGGAACCATCGCCGAGGCGCGATCCGGACCGGCCCGGGACGGATGGGGGCCGGACGCCGAACCCGCCGGGCTGGAGCGGGAACTGACCGAGGCCGTGCTCGCCGGCGCCGCGCGCTCGGACGTGCTCCGCGCGCTCGCACGGGCGACCGGCCGGCAGGTGCGCCTGCTGTCCGCCGAGGGCGCGGTGCTGGCGACCACCGACGGCGGCGCGGGAATGTCGGCCACGGTGGCGGACAGCGTGCTCGCCGGCGTGGCCGGACCGGTGGTCGACACGCTCGACGGGCTGTGCGCCACGGCGCTGCCCGTGCGTGCGGGGACGACCGTGGGCGGTGTGCTGCTGACCGTCGGTCCCGGTGACCCGCGCGTGCAGGCGTTGGCCGGTGCCGCCGTCACCGCGCTCCTCATCGACGCCGTGCGCGCGGGGGACGGCTCTGCCGAGGTCTCGCCGCAGCACAAACCGGCCGACGTCGTCGCCGCACTGCGGTCCGGGACGGTGAGCCCCTCCGTGTGCGCGGCGGCCACGCGACTCGGGATCGATCTGGAGCGACCGCCGGCCGGTGCCGTACTGCACTACAGCGGCTCCCGCCTGCGCGCCTGGTCCACCGCCCTCACGTGGCTGGAGCACCCTGTGCAGCAGGAGGCGCGCACGGCGTGGACGGTGGTGCCGGGCGAGGCCGTGCTCGCCCGCCTGCGCAGCAGGCTGCGCCTCATGACCGGCGACGAGTCCGCCGGTGACCACGTCGTCGCGGCGAGCGGCTCCCACCCCGACTCGACCGTGGGCCTGGCCCGGTCGTTCACCGAGGCCGAACGGCTGCTCGGCCTGGCTCGCACCCGCCGCGTCCCGCTGCTCACCTTCGGCCGCTGCGGAGTGGTCCAGGTACTGTTGCCCCTCCCACCCGCGGAGCTCGAGGCGTACGCCGAGGCGCACCTCGGGCCGATCCGGCAGCGTCCGGAGCTGATGGCGACTCTGCGGGCCTGGCTGGCCGAGCGGGGCAGCCGGCAGAGCGTCTCCGAACAGCTTCATCTGCACCGCAACTCGGTCGGCTACCGGGTTCGCCAGATCAAGAACCTCCTCGGTACGGACCCCCTGCTTCCCGCAGCCTCGGCGCAGTTGCACCTGGCGCTCGCGGCGCTCGACCTGCTCGCCGCCGACCACCAGCGGCTGCGCGGCGACGGCGATCCGGTTTCCGCCGGACACTGAGCCGCCGTTCGCCGCGCCGCCGGGCGCGGCACATGCGTCCGGGCCCGCTCCGGGGCCGCCGCGGCCCGCGCTGTGAGCCTTAACAGCAGGCGAAACACGCACGACGGCCGGTGAAACGCCGACGAAACCCAGTTTTTCCATACAAGCGTTGACAGCACTGGTCGCCATGGGCAGAGTGGCCTCACAATACGTTCCACCGCCTCGCAATGCGAGACGGCTGAGGTGAGGAGGGCCCGCGGTGCGAGCGATGGTGCAGACCGATTTCGGGGGAACCGAAGTCGTGTCCCTGCAAGAGGTTCCGGAGCCGGTGTGCGGTGCGCGCGACGTCGTCGTCGAGGTCGCGTACTGCGGGCTGAACCGACTGGACCTGTTGCAGCGCAAGGGGCCGGGCCTGATCCCCGGCTTCCGCCTTCCGCACGTGCCGGGCATGGACTTCGCCGGAACGGTGCTGGCGACCGGATCCGCGGTCAGCTCGGTCGTCCCGGGCGACCGGGTCATCGCCGATCCCACCCAGGGCTGCGGCAGCTGCCCGCGCTGCTCGGTGGGCGATCGCGCGTACTGCGTCAGCCCGCGCATTCTCGGCGGCAACGCCCCCGGCGCGCTCGCCGACTACGTCCTGGCGTCCGCGGAATCGATCGTCCGGGTCCCCGAGTCCCTGCCGCTCGCCGCGGCCGTCACCCTGCCCACCGCCTTCGCGACGGCGTGGCACGCGGTGCACACCGTCGGGGCACTGGACGCCGGTGAGACCCTCGTCGTGCACGCGGCCGCGAGTCCCGTCAGCCTGGCGGCCATCGCGCTGGCCAAGCGGGCCGGTGCCTCGGTCGTCGCCTTCGCGGGCGGCGACGCGAAGGTGGCCGCGGCCCGCGCGGCCGGCGCGGACCTGGCGCTGCGCAACGACACCCCGGACCTGGCGAAAGCGGTGTCGGCCCATACGGACGGCGCCGGCGCGAACCTGGTCCTGGACCACGTCGGCACCGACACCTGGCGCACCTCACTGGACTGCCTCGGCATCGGCGGGCGGCTGCTGCTGCTGGGCAACACCAGCGGCGACCAGGTGTCGTTCTCGCTTCAAGAGGTCTTCCACCGCGGCCTGAAACTGCTGGGCGCCGGCGGCTACACCTCGGCCGACTTCGTCGCCGCCACGTCAGCCTGCTTCGCCGACGGCCTGCACCTGCCCACCGCCGCCCTGTTCCCGCTCGGGGATCTCGCCGAGGCCTGGGACGTGCTCGGCGCCCGCGACACCATCGGAAAGGTCGTGATCAAGCCATGACGGACCTGCTGATCGTGGGCGGCGACGTCGTCACCATGGACCCCGAGCGGCGCGTCCTCACCGGCGCGACGGTCGCCGTGTCCGGGGACAGCATCGCCGCGCTCGGCCCGACCGAGGACCTGCGCGCCCGCTTCCCGGGTGCGCGGGAGATCGACGCGTCGGGCTGTGTCGTCATCCCGGGCCTCGTCGACGCCCACCAGCACACCACCGTCGACCCCCTGGTCCGCAGCACCATCCCGGATCACATCAGCTCGCAGGAGTCGATCTTCGACTGGATCGTCCCGCTGCACGCCCACGCCGACGGTGACGACGACGAACTGGCCGCGACCATCACCGCCGTCGAGTGCCTGACCCGGGGCATCACCACCGTGCTGGAGCCGGGCACGGTGGCCTACCCGGAACGGGTCGCCGCGGGGCTCGCCGCCGCGGGTATCCGCGCGCGGGTCGGCGGCTGGGGCTGGGACGCCGAGGGCGTGCCGTTCGGCGCGCCCGCCGACGAGGTGCTCTCCAGGCAGGAGGACATCGTCCGGTCCCTGCCGGCCACCGGGCCGGTCACCGGATGGGTGACACTCGTCGGCCACGATCTCGCCAGCGACGAGCTCTTCACCGGAGCGGCGAGCCTGGCCGAGCGCCTCGACACCGGGTTGACCTGGCACGTCTCGCCGGGACCCGCCGACGTCGAGGCCTACGCCAAGCGCAGCGGGCGCCGGCCGGTGGTCCACTTCGGTGAGCTGGGCGTACTCGGTCCGCGCCTGCTGCTGGGGCACGCCGTCTGGCTCGACGACGCCGAGGTCGAGGCGATCCTCGACACCCGCACCGCCGTCGCCGCCTGCCCGGGGGCCTACCTGCGCCTCGCCCAGGGCTATACCCGCGCCTCGCGCCACGCCGAACTGGTGCGCCGGGGCGGCCGGGTGGCCCTGGGCTGCGACGCCCACAACGCCGGCGACGCCCCGGACGTCCTCCTGGCCGCCTACCTGTTCGCGGGCCTCGAACGCGACCGTGACCTGCCCGACCCGATCCGCGCCGAGCAGGCCTTCGCGCTCGCGACCGTCGACGGCGCCGAGGCGGTCGGTCTGGGCGAGCGGACCGGCTCCCTGGAGGTCGGCAAGGCCGCCGACCTCGTCGTCCTCGACACCGGCGACCCCGCCTGGATGCCCCGGGGCGACCTCGCCCGCCAGCTCGTATGGGGCCACGTGTCCCGCACCGTCCGTGACGTGCTGGTCGACGGCCGCGTGGTCGTCCGCGACCGGCAGCCGACCGGCATCGACCTCGCCGCCGTCGCCGAGGCAGCCGCCGAGCGATCCGCCGCCCTGCTGCGGCGCGCCGGCCTCACGCCCCGCCCGACCTGGCCGACACAGCCGGCGGGCACCCCGTAAAGGAGACCACCCGTTGAACGTCATCGACATGGCCGGACGCACCCCGGCCCAGAAACAGGGCCTGCTCTCGCAACTGGTCGTACCGCGGCCGATCGCGATGATCACCACACTCGACCCGGACGGAGGGGTCAACGTCGCGCCGTACAGCTACTACATGCCGGTCAGCGGCGAACCGCCGCTGATCGCGGTCACCATCGGCGCCCAGCGGGAGGCGACCTCGGAGCCGAAGGACACCTGGCTCAACATCGAGCGCACGGGCGAGTTCGTCGTCAACGTCACCACCGCCGCGATCGCCGAGCACATCGAGGCCGTGGCCCGCGAGTACCCCCGCGGCGTCAGTGAGATGGACGTCGCCGACTGGCGGTCGGTGCCCTCACAGGTCGTCGACACGCCGTCGCTGGCCGACAGCCCCGCGCACCTGGAGTGCCGGGTGCACGAGGTGATCGACCGCGGCGACCACACCTCCTGCTTCTCGGGCGTGCACATCGTGCTCGCCGAGGTCGTCTGCATCACCACCGACGACTCGGTCATGTCCGCCCCGGGCCGCATCGACCCCACCCAGGTCCGAGCGGTCGGGCGGATGGGCTTCCCGTGGTTCGTCGCCGCCGGTGAGGAGTCGATCTTCCACCAGGAGCGGATCGCCTACGCCGAGCTCGGCCGGGCCGACACGTCCGCCAACTGACCCACCCCCCCTTTTTCGTCACCCCCCGTTTTTTCGCCACCGCCTCTGCATGGCGGTAACCCTCAGCGAATGGAACGCACATGACCGCAAGAAGCTCGCTTCGGCGTTGTCGGGCCCCGCTCGGCATCGCCCTCGCCCTCACCTCAGCCCTCGTGCTCTCCGGTTGCGCCAGCAACGAGGCGACGGCAGCCAAGACGACCCCCGAGGCGAGCGGCAGCAGCGGCTCGGGCCTCAACGAGCCCGACGTCAACAAAGACGGCAAGGTCGTCATCGGTGTCCTCAGCCCGGGCGACATCAACGACCACGGCTACTACGAGAGCTTCGTCGACTCGGCCGACGCCTTCGCGAAGGAAAAGGGCTGGACGGTGATCAAGCGCGGCAGCGTGCCCGCGAGCGACGCGCTCACCGCGGCACGCGCGCTGTGCCAGCAGCACGTCGACATGGTCGCGCTCGCCGCCAGCGAGCTCAAGGCCGCCATCCCGGCGTCCGAGGAGCCGGTCTGCGCGAAGACGGCCTGGTATGTGCCGTCGTCGGCGAACATCGACCAGACCCCGCGGATCGTGGTGTCCTCCGACAACCCCAACCAGTCGATGCTCGCCGCCGGCTACGCCGCGGGCCTGAAGATGAAGGCGGCCGGCTACAAGAAGGCCGGGTTCGTCACCGGCATCAAGGCCGACTTCAGCGTCCTCGGCGCCAAGGCCTTCCTGGCCGGCATCCGGGAGGTGGTCCCCAAGGCCACCCTGGTGAGCACCTACACCGGTGACTTCAACGACTCGGCGAAGGCCAAGGAAGCCATCCAGGCCCAGATCAGCCAGGGTGCCAAGGTCATCTACCCCTACCTGGGCGGGGCGACCGACGCCGCGACGCAGGTGGCGAACGCCAACGGCGTACTGACCCTCACCCCGGGCACCGACCGGTGCACCTCGACCAACCCGAAGTTCGACATCTCGGTGATCTTCAGCCCGGGCAACTACTTCCTCGCCGCGCTGGAGGAGTTCGCCAAGGACAACCTGAAGATGGGCACGCCGCGCGTGTGGCAGCTGGGCGTCGATCCCTACCCGACCGTCAAGATCTGCAAGGGCCAGGGCGACGAGGACAAGCAGCTGGCGGAGTTCATGAAGAAGATCGGCACCAAGGCGATCGACCCGGCGACCGAGGTCAAGCGCCTCGGCTGACCGTGCCGACACCGACCCAGGAGAGTCACACGCGATGACACCGACGACCTCAGCGGCCCGGATCCTCGAGCTGCGTGGCATCACCAAGTCCTACGGGTCCGTCACGGCCTGCGACGCCGTGGACCTCACCGTCGACGCCGGCGAGATCCACGGTCTCCTGGGCGAGAACGGGGCAGGCAAGTCCAGTCTCATGAAGGTTCTCCTCGGGCTGATCCGGCGCGACGCCGGCACCGTGCTGGTGCGCGGCGAACAAGTCGCGCTGGACAGCCCGCAGGAAGCGGCCGAGCTGGGCATCGGCATGGTGCACCAGCATTTCAGCCTCATCAGCGGGCTCACCGTGTGGGAGAACGTCGCGCTCGGCGACACCGGCGCGGTGAACAAGCAGGCCATCTGCGCCGACATCACCGAGGTCGCCGCACGGTACGGGCTGCCGGTCGACCCCGAGGCGCGCGTCGACGCGCTCTCGGCGGGCGAGCGGCAGCGCGTCGAGGTGGTCAAGTGCCTGCGGCGCAACCCGCAGATCCTCATCCTGGACGAGCCCACCTCGGTGCTGACCCAGGCCGAGTCGCAGGAGCTGTTCGCCGTACTCGGCCGGGTGGTGCAGGAGGAGGGGCGCGCTGTCATCCTCATCAGCCACAAGCTCGCCGAGATCGTGCAGGCCACCGACCGGGTGACGGTCCTGCGCAAGGGCCGCGTCGCCTTCCGGGCGGTCACCGCCGAGACCACCGCGCCGGAGCTGGCCCGCCAGATGGTGGGCCGTGACGTGTCGCTGCACGAGGAGGGAGCCGCCCTCGGCCTGCTGCCGGTCACCACGACCAGCACGGGCCGGGGCGGGGCCCACGACCGGCCCCCGCCCGTCCTGAGCCTGGCCGGACTCACCGTCGAAAAGGGCGGGGTGAAGGTTCTCCAAGGCGTCGACCTGACCGTGGGCGCGGGCGAGATCTGCGCCCTGTACGGCGTCGAGGGCAGCGGCCAGGCGGCGCTCGGCGAGGTCCTGGCCGGGCTGCTCGCGCCGAGTGCCGGCACCGTCGAGGTCGCCGGGAGCCGGGTCGACGTGAGCCGGCCCGGCGCGCTCGGGAAAGCCGGTCTGGGCATCGTCCCCGAGGACCGGCACCAAAGCGGCGTCGTCCTCGACATGAGCGTCACCGAAAACCTGACGATGAAGTCGCTCGACAAGCTCAGCGGCCGGTTCCTGCTGCGCCGGCGCGCGATGCACGCCGAGGCCCGTCGCCTGGCCGACGAGTTCAACATCATCACCCCCTCGCTCGACGCCCCGGTGCGCAGCCTGTCCGGAGGCAACCAGCAGCGCGTCGTCCTCGCCCGGGAACTGTCCGGTCACACCAGCGTCCTGGTGGCCGCGCAGCCCACCCACGGGCTGGACGTCGGCGCCATCGAGGACATGTACGCCCGGCTGCGACAGGCGGCCGCGGACGGCGTCGGAGTGCTGCTCATCTCCACCGAACTCGAGGAAGTCATGGCCCTTGCAACCTGGATCGCGGTGATCTCGTCAGGGCGGATCACCGGAGCACTCCCCGTCTCGGAGGCGACCCCCGAGCGACTGGGCATGCTGGTCGGCGGTGAGGCCGCATGAGTGCCGCCTCGCTGATGAACGGGGACGACCTCGCCCGGCGCTTTCTCGCCCGGCTTCGGCCCGGGCGCGACGGCTGGATCACGGCGGGCCTGACCGCCGTGCTGATCGGCGTCGCCGCGGGCGCGTCCGCGCTGCTGCTCGTGCTGACCGGCGGTTCGCCGAGTGCTTCGGCGGACGCGATATGGACCGGGAGTCTGGCCGACGCCACGGGATGGACGACGACGCTGCTCAACGCGGCGCCGTTGCTGCTGGTCGCGGTCGGCGCCTGCATTGCCGCGTCGGCCGGCACCTTCAACATCGGCCAGGAGGGACAGGTCCTCATCGGCGGCCTGGCCGGAGCCTGGGTCGGGCTGCGGCTGGCCGTGCCCGGCCTGACGCTGGTCGTCGTGGTGCTGATCGCCGCGGCCGTCGGCGGTGGCGTCTGGGCCGCGCTCAGCGCGGTGATGCTCCGCCTGCGCGGCGTCAACGTCCCGGTGAGCACCCTGCTGATGACGTTCCTCGCCATCCAGCTCGTCACCTTCGCGGTCAGCACCCCCTGGTTCCTCCAGGAGAGCGCGCAGGGCTCCTCGGGCATCGCCGACGCGGCGTCCAACCAGCTGCCGGCCAATGCCCAGCTCGGCGGCTTCGGCCAGTACCCGTCGGTGCAGTGGAACATCGGCCTGTTCATCGCCCTCCTCGCCGCGGTCGCCGTCGCGGTGGTCCTGACCCGCAGCCGGTGGGGCTTTCGGGTGCGCATGCTCGGACTGAATCCGCTCACCGCCAAGCACACCGGTGTGCGGGTGGCCGCGCTCGGCGGCTTCACCCTGGCCCTGTCCGGCGCCTTCGCCGGGCTGGCCGGCGGGCTGCTCCTGGTCAGCCCGGTCGGCACCAACCGGCTGCAGGCCGGGCTCTCGGACAACTTCGGCTGGGACGGCCTGCTCGTCGCGCTCGTCGCACGCAACCGGCCCCTGGTCGCGATCCCGGTGTCGCTGGCGTTCGCCGTGCTGCGTGCGGGCGGCGATTTCCTCTCGGCCACGGGAGTGCCGTACTACCTCGTCGATGTCGTCAAAGCACTGCTGGTCCTCGCGTTCGTCGCGCCGCCCGTGCTCGTCGATCTCTTCCGCAGGCGTCGCGGTGCCACACCGCAGGCGGCGCCCGACATGTCCGCAGTCCCGACCAAGGTGAAGGCAGCCGCGTGAGCGTTCTGGACAGCACCACCACCATTCTCGCCAGCGGTGTCCGGCTGACCGTGCCCCTGGCGTTCGCCGCCTGCGGTGAGTACGTGGCCGAGCGCGCAGGCACGATGAACATCTCCGTCGAGGCGATGATGCTCGGCGCCGCGTTCACCTCGATCGCCACCGCGAGCGCGACCGGCAGCGCCAGCGTCGGTCTCGTCGCCGGCGTCGTCACGGGCCTCGTCCTCGGCTTCGTACACGGCAACTTCTCCCACCGGGCGCAGATCAACACCTTCGTCGTCGGACTGGTGCTGAACGCGCTGGTGCTCGGGCTGACGAGCTACCTGATCACGACGAACGAGTTCGTCTCGCACCAGGTCCACATGCTGTCGATCCCGCTGCTGCAGGACATCCCGCTGATCGGCAAGCCGCTGTTCTCCGAACGCTGGCCCGCCTTCCTGCTGCTCGCGCTCATACCGCTCACCTGGTGGCTGGTCGAGCGCAGCCGCTGGGGCCTGGAACTGCGGGCGGTGGGGGAGAACCCCCAGGCCGCCGACGTCACGGGCATCAAGGTGAACATGCGGCGCCGGCAGGCTCTGCTGTGGTGCGGCGCACTGGCCGGCCTCGGTGGCGCCTACCTCGCGGTCGGCGAGGTCGGATCGTTCAACCAGAACATGACCGCCGGACGCGGATACATCGTCATCGCCGCGGTGATCTTCGGCGCGTGGCGGCTCGGCCGGACCATGCTCGGCTGCCTGGTCTTCGGCCTCTCCGACGCGATGCGCCTCGCGCTCCCGGCGCTCGGCGTCACCCTCAACGCCCAACTGCTCGTCGCGGCGCCGTATCTGCTGGCGCTCCTGGCCATGCTCCTGTTCACCACGCAGCACCGGGAACCCGGCGCGCTCGGCCGACCCTTCGAGCGCGGCTCGACCTGATGACCGGGACCAGGCGACGACGGAGGCCGGCCCCGCGAACGCGCGGGGCCGGCATCCGCCGTGGATACGCACCTTCGCCGTCAACGGCGGCGCAGCGCCACGGTCTCCAGCGCCGGCGGCGTGTAGCCGACGTCGAGCGGGTTGAGCACGCTGCCCGGCGCGACGAGTGCGTCGATCCGGTCCAGCGCCTCGGCCGACAGCGGCCGGTCCACCGCGGTGAGCTGCGACACGAGCTGGTCGTGGGTGCGCGCACCCATCACGGCCGTGCTGACGCCGGGATGGGCGAGCACGAACCGCAGCGCCAGCTCGACCAGCGTGCAGCCCTCCTCGGCGGCCAGGCGCACGAGTTCCTCGACGACGGCGAGCTTGCGCGTGCGCATCTGCTCGTCGGCGAAGTCGAAGTGCTCGCTGTTTCGCAGCGCGCGCGAGTCCGCCGCCGGTTCGGCGTCGGCCCGGTACTTGCCCGTCAGCCAGCCGCCGTTGAGCGGGCTCCACACCATGACGCCCATACGGTGCCGTTGCGCGGTCGGCAGGGCAGCGGCCTCCGCATGCCGGGCCAGGATCGAGTACGACAACTGCTCCACCGTGAAGCGCTCGCGGCCACCGCGCCGCGCCGCCCACTGGGCCTCCACGATCTCCTCGGCCGGGAAGCTCGACGAGCCGATCGCCCGCACCTTGCCCGCCCGCACCAGGTCGCTGAGCGCCCCGAGGGTCTCCTCGACGTCGGTGTGGGGATCGGGACGGTGGACGAGGTACACGTCCAGGTGGTCCGTCCCCAGCCGGCGCAGGCTGTCCTCCACGGCCCGGGTGATCCACAGCCGGGAAGTGCCGCCCCGGTTGCGGTCGAGCGGGCCCGCGGGCATCCGGCTCGCGACCTTCGACACCAGGACGACGTCGTCGCGCCGTCCCTTCAGCGCCCGGCCGATGATCTCCTCCGACTCGCCGAAGGCGTACACGTCGGCGGTGTCGACGACGTTGACCCCGGCGTCCAGCGCCGTCGCCACCATGCGGTGGCACTCCGCCTCGTCGGTGTTGCCCCACGCGCCGAACATCATCGACCCGAGACAGAGCTGACTCACCTCTATGCCTGTCCCACCCAGAATCCGGTAGTGCATGCCTGCCCTCGTCTTCCCAGCCGACGCCCTGTCGCTGTCCTCTCGCAGGCTCGCACGGCGGCGGGCACGAAACCCATGTCGCGCGGGGCCAGCATCCCTGGCCTGCGTGTTGTGTCGGCAGCACATCGACCCGCGGGTGTGTGCGTGCCTAGTCTCAAAGAAATCCGAACAAAGAGATCCGAACAATGAAATCCGAACTACTCACTGGAGGTACCGTGGCCACCGGTCTCACCTCGGCACGCTGGACTCACATCGCGCTGCCGACCGGCGATCTCGACAAGTCGATCGCGTTCTACACCGCACTGACTCCGCTGGTCGTGGTCGAGCGGTTCAAGGACGCCGACGGCGAGAGCGTCTGGCTCTCCAACGACCAGCAGGCCGAGACGCCGTTCGTGCTCGTCCTGGTGTCGTTCAACAAGGACAAGGGCAACCAGCTGGGTCTGCTGCACCCGTTCGCGCACCTCGGCATCGAGGTGCCGACGCGGGAGGACGTCGACGCGCTCGCGGACCGGGCCCGCGAGCTCGGCTGCCTGCACTGGGAGCCGCGGCAGATGCCCGAGCCCGTCGGCTACATCTGCGCCCTGAAGGACCCCGACGGCAACGTCGTCGAGATCTCCCACGACCAGCGCGTCTTCGACTCGGTCCGCAAGAAGTGGGGTTCGTCCTGAAGGACACCCGCGCCGCCGTCGAGGCCTACCTCGCGGCACTGAACGCGCACCACGCCGACGCCGTGGCCGCCTGCGTGGCCGAGGACTTCGTCAACGAGCACACGTCGTCGATGGGACAGAGCCGCAAGGGCCGCGCCGAGTACCGCGCCGCGCTGACCGGGTTCCTCGACAACTTCGGGGACCTGCACTACGCGCCCGAGCGCTTCCTCGTCGACGGCGAGTCGGCTGCGGTGCCGTACGTCCTGACGTTCCTGATGCGTTCGGCGGGCGACCGCCCCGTCCGCGTGCGCGGAGTCTTCGTGTTCACCGTCGCCGGCGGCCTCATCACGCGGCGCACGGACTACTGGGACAGCCAAGAGGTGCAGCGGCAGCTCGCCTGACGCCCCGGCCGCAGCCCGGAACCAGCTTCATGACACCCCGTCCGCCTCTCGTGCGGACGGGGTGCCGGTGTGTCGCCGCCCGACCTGCGTATCGCTCTGCATGATGCCGTCTCGTATTGCTTGACATGATGTCGTCTCGCATTGAAAGATGCCGTCATGCAAGTGGTGACGACACAGTCCGGCCTGGGCCGGATAGAGGACGGGGCCATCGCCCTGTTGGACACGGCTTTCCCGCACGTCGGCGCGGTCCTCGAACAGGAGGGCTCGTTGCAGGGCCTGGCGTCCTGCGCGGTGCGCCGGCGGATCCCGCTCGACCAGGCCACGATCGTGGCGCCGCTGGGCCGCCCCCGCGCGGTGTGGGGCGTCGGGCTCAACTACGTGTCGAAGGCGGCCCGGGCCGGCCGGGGACTGCCCGATCAGCCGATCCTGTACCTGGCCGCGTCGTCCGCCGTCCTGGCGCCCGGCGCGCAGGTGGTGCTCCCACGGGCCGCGGCCGAGCCCGACTACGAGGGCGAGATCGCGGTCGTCGTCGGACGCCGGCTGTACCAGGCGTCCGAGTCGGAGGTCTGGCCCGCCATCGCCGGCATCACGGCCGCCAACGACATGACGGCGCGCGACATCATGCGCACCACGGCGACGCCCGCCCTCGCCAAGAGCTACCCGGGGTTCACGCCGCTCGGCGCGTCCATCCGCACCCCCGACGACCTCGCCGACCGCGACGCGATCCGCGTACGAACGTGGGTCAACGGCGAGCTCGTGCAGGACGACACGAGCGCCGGGATGATCTTCGCGGTCACCGATCTGCTCAGCCGGCTGTCGTGGTACACCGCCCTCGAACCCGGCGACGTCGTCCTCACCGGAACCCCGGCCGGCACCGGCCAGGACCGCGCGTGCTTCCTCGCCGACGGCGACGAGGTACGGGTCGAGGTGGACGGCGTACTGCCCCTTGTCACCCCCATCGCGCGTCCCGCGGACGCCACACCGCACGACCACCGGCTGACCGAACCCGTCAGCTGACCGCCCCTCACACTGGAGCACAACCGATGCCCAACTCCTCCCCGTCGTCCTACGACCTCGTCCTGGCCGGCGGCACCGTCATCGATCCGGCGTCGGGCACCAACACCCGGCTCGACGTGGCGGTCACCGGTGACCGCATCGCCGCGATCGGGGAAGGGCTGGCGGCGGGCGCGGCCCGCACGATCGACGTCACCGGCTCCACCGTGCTGCCGGGCCTCGTCGAGGGCCACACGCACATCTTCCAGTACGTCTCCGCCGTCGGCGCCCCCGCCGAGGAGGCCCACCTGCGGCGCGGCGTCGTCGCCGCGGCGGACGCCGGCACGGCCGGCGCCTCGACGTTCGCGGCCTTCCGCAAGCTGGTGGTCGAGGCGAACCCCCTGCGCATCGTCAACTTCCTCAACGTCTCGGTGCTCGGCCTGATCGACTTCAGGTTCGGCGAGCTGCTCAACCCCGACACCCTGGTCCCGGAGGACGCGCTCGCGACCGCCGAGGCCCACCCCGACATCGTGCGCGGCTTCAAGATCCGGCTGTCCGAGGACGTCGTCGGCGAGAACTGGGAGTCGCTGCTGAAGAAGTCCGTGGCGCTGGCCGAACAGGCCCGTCTCCCGCTGATGGTGCACATCGGCGAGACCGAGGAGCCGGTACCGGTTGTCCTGGACTTCCTGCGCCCCGGCGACATCGTGGCGCACTGCTACACCGGCAAGCCGAACGGCATCCTCGACGGCGACCAGGTGCACCCCGCCGTCATGGCGGCCCGCGAGCGCGGCGTGCTGTTCGACTCCGCCCACGGCAAGAGCAACCTCAGCTTCGAGGTGGCGCGCCGGGCGATCGCCGACGGATTCCTGCCGGACATCCTCAGCTCCGACACCAGCGCCCGCAACTGGCGCGGCCCGGTGTTCGACCTGCTCACGAGCATCTCCAAGCTGGTCGCGCTCGGCGCGCCGCTGGAGGAGTGCATCCGCCGGGCCACCGTCGCCCCCGCACAGCTGCTCGGGCTGGACACCGAGGGCTACGGGCGCCTGGCGGTCGGCGGACGGGCCGACGTCACGGTCGTCGACTGGACCGACGAGGTCACCCTGCCCGACGCCGCGGGCAACACCATCCTCGCCCCGCGCCTGGAGCCGAGCGTCGTGCTGCACGCCGGCGCCGAGGTCGAGATCACGCCGTGGCGCGGTCTGCCGTCGGCGTGAGACGCCCGCCCGTCCCGGGGAGGACGCGATGACCATCGGTGACGTCCACCTCCTGCGGCGCCGGCTGCGCGCGGCCCTGACGGCGGGGGGACCCGCCGTCGGTACGTTCGTCAAGCTGGCGTCGCCCGACGTGGTGGAACTGGCCGAGGCGGCCGGGTTCGCGTTCGTGGTCGTCGACCTCGAACACTCCACCCTCACCGAGCAGAACGCCGTCGACCTGGTGCGCCACGCGCACGCGTGCGGCCTGCCGGCCCTGGTCCGCGTGCCCGAGGTGGACGCCGCCGCCGTCAACCGGCTGCTGGAGGCCGGGGCGGCGGGGATCCAGCTGTCCATGCTCACCCGTGTCGCCCAGGCCCAGGCACTCGTGGCGGCGACCCGGTTCGCGCCCGCCGGCCGCCGCTCGGTCAGCCTGGCCAACCGGGCCGCCCGTTTCGGTGCGGTCCCGCTGGCCGGGTTCCTGCGTGCCGAGCGGGACGACCCGCCGGTGCTGGTGGGCCAGATCGAGACGGCGCACACCGATCCTCTGCCGGATCTCCTCGCCCCTTTCGACGTGTGCTTCGTCGGCAGCACCGACCTCGCGGTCGACCTGGGGCTGCCGGCCGACCCGGCGGTGCTGCGCGCCGCGGTGGACCGGGTGCGCGAGGCCGCCCGCTCGGCGGTGGTGGCGTTCGGCGGCTGGGTGCCGGTCCGGGGTGCAGCCGCGGACCTGGGCCTGAGTGACGCCGACTACCTGGTCGTCGGCTCGGACCTACAGATGTTGGCGACCGCCCTGCGGACGGCTGCCGGAGAGGAAAACCAGTGACCACACGCAACGCGGCGCTGTTCAGCACCGTCCTCAACTGGGACGAGCTGCCGGTGACCCAGGTGCGGCCGGGGGTCCGCCGTCGCGTCTACGCGACGGACGAGATGATGATCTGCCACCACGAGCTCGACGTCGGCATGACCCTCAACCCGCACCGGCACGAGGACTTCGACCAGCTGGTCCATATCGCCGAGGGACGTGCGAACTACTACGTGGACGGCGTCGCCCACGACATGCGCGCGGGGTCGTTCCTGCTGGTTCCCCGCGGCAGCGAGCACTACGTGGAGCCGACGGAGGCCCCCTGCGTGAACATCGACTTCTTCGTCCCGCCGCGGGCCGACCTGCTTCCCTGACCGAAGAAGGCTGATCATGGCCCCATCGACGACCAGTGCCGTCACCTTGGACATCAACGGCGAGAGGTACGCACTGTGCGTCGACCACCGCACCACCGTGCTCGATGTCCTGCGTGAGCGCCTCGATCTGACCGGCACCAAGAAGGGCTGCGACCAAGGGCAGTGCGGTGCCTGCACCGTTCTGCTCGACGGCCGCCGGGCCGTGGCGTGCCTCCAGCTCGCGGTGGCGGCCGAGGGCCGCGAGATCACCACCGTCGAAGGTCTCGCGGACGGCGACCGACTGCACCCGGTGCAGCAGGCGTTCCTCGATCTCGACGGCTTCCAGTGCGGCTACTGCACACCCGGGCAGATCTGCTCGGCCGTCGCGGTGATCGAGGAACACGCGGCGGGCTGGCCCAGTGCTGTCACCGGTGACGTCCGCCTCGAAGCCGGGCCGCCGCCGTTGACCGCGGAGGAGATCCGGGAGCGGATGAGCGGCAACCTGTGCCGCTGCGGCGCGTACGTGGCGATCGTCCAGGCGGTCGCACGCGCGGCCGGGACCGAGAGCACGAGGCCGGCGGCATGAAGGAGTTCGGATACCAGCGCGCGCACGACGTCCTTGGCGCCCTCGCCCTGCTCGACGCCGACCCGGACGCCCGCTTCCTCGGGGGCGGCACCAACCTCGTCGACCTGATGAAGACCGGTGTGGAACGGTCGGGCCGGCTCGTCGACGTGCGCGCGCTGCCCCTTGACCGAGTCGAGTCGACGGAGAGCGGCGGCCTGCGTATCGGCGCGACCGTGACCAACAGCGACCTCGCCGCCCACCCCGAAGTCCGAAGCCGCTACCCGGCGTTGGCGCAGGCGGTGCTGGCCGGTGCCTCGGGGCAGCTGCGCAACATGGCCACGGTCGGCGGGAACCTGCTCCAGCGCACCCGCTGCGGCTACTTCGCCGACGTGACCAAACCGTGCAACAAGCGTGTCCCCGGCAGCGGTTGCCCCGCGGTCGAGGGCGAGCACCACAACCACGCGATCCTGGGCGCCTCCGAGCGCTGTGTGGCCGTCCACCCTTCTGACATGGGCGTGGCGCTGACGGCTTTCGACGCGGTCGTGTCGTACGAAACCGCCGACGGGCCTGGCGAGTTGCCGCTCGCCGAGTTCTACCTGCCCGTGGGGGACACCCCGCACCGGGAGACCGCGCTGCCGCCGGGGGCGCTGATCACCGGCGTCACCCTGCCGCCCGCCCCTGTCGCCGCCAACTCCCGCTACCGGAAGGTGCGCGAGCGTGCCTCGTACGCGTTCGCGATCGGCTCGATCGCCGCCGCGCTCGACGTCCGAGGCGGCGTCGTGCAGGACGTACGCCTGGCCTTCGGGGCGGTCGCGTCCAGGCCGTGGCGGGCTCGGGCGGCCGAACGCGTGCTGACCGGTGCGCCTGCCGAGGCCGAGACCTTCGCCGCCGCCGCGGACGCCGAACTGGCCGCCGCGAAGCCGCTGCCCCACAACGGATACAAGGTGACCCTCATGCGCAACCTCGTGGTGGCCGTGCTCACCGAACTCGCCGAGGAGGCCGCCCGATGACCACCTCCCCCACGCGCCGGCACTCCGTCGGCACCGCGCGCACCCGTGTCGAGGGCCGGGACAAGGTCACCGGAGCCGCCCGCTACGCGGCGGAGATCCCCTTCGCCGAACTCGCCCACGGCTGGCTGGTGTTGTCCATCATCGCCCGTGGTCGTGTCCGCTCGCTGGACACCGCACCGGTCCTTCGGATGCCGGGCGTGCTCACTGTCCTGCACTACGGCAACGCCCCGCGCGTCGACAACGACTACATGACCCTGCTGGGCGTTCCACCGGACCCGACCGTGGCCCTCTTCCAGCACGACCGGGTGCCGTACCTGGGCTGGCCGGTGGCCGTGGTCGTCGCCGAGACCTCCGAGCAGGCCAGGGAGGCCGCCGAGGCGCTGGTCGTGCACTACGAACGTCAACCGCACGACGTCGAGTTCTCCGGATCACGTCCGGACACCTACCCCCTGGACACCTACGAGCCCGCGGTGGTGGAGAAGGGCGACCTCGCAGCTCAACTCGCCGTGGCCGCCGTCGTCGTGGACGCCGAGTACACCACGCCGGAGGAGCACCCCCACCCGATGGAGCCGCATGCGGCCACGGCCCGCTGGGACGGCGGCCGGCTCGAAGTCGTCGACTCCAACCAGGGCACCGCCAATGTCGCGAGCGAACTCGCCAAGCTGTTCTCGCTCGACGCGTCCTCCGTGCGCGTGCGCTCCGAACATGTCGGCGGCGGCTTCGGGTCCAAGGAGCACGTCCGGGCGCACCAGGTGGCCGCGGCGATGGCCGCGGCCGTCCTGCGGCGGCCGGTTCGCGTCGTTCTGACACGACGTCAGATGTTTTCGCTCGTCGGCTACCGCAGCCCCACCGTGCAGCGGGTCAGGCTCGGCGCCGACGCCGACGGCCGGCTGCGCGTCCTCGAACACCGTTCCCTGAACCTCACCTCGAGCATGCACGACTGGGTCGAGCCGTGCACTCAGGGGGCGCGGGTGATGTACGACGCCGACGCCCACCACACCTCGCACCGGGTCGTACGGCTGGACGTGCCGACCCCGACCTGGATGCGCGCCCCGGGCGAGGCACCGGGGTCGTTCGCGCTGGAGTCGGCGCTCGACGAACTCGCCGAGAAATGCGGCCTGGACCCGATCGAACTGCGCGTACGCAACGAGCCCCAGGTGGGGCCGGTGTCCGGGCTGCCCTTCAGCCCCCGCAGACTGCTCGCCTGCCTCCGGGAGGGCGAGCGCAGGTTCGGCTGGGCGGACCGGGATCCACGCCCCGGCCTGCGCCGGGACGGGCGCCGGCTGCTGGGCACCGGCATGGCGGCGGCCTCCTTCCCGGCCATGGCCGTGCCCGCGACGGCGGCCGTGACGGCCGAGGCGGACGGCGGCTTCACCGTGCGGGTCAACGCGGCCGACATCGGGACCGGGGCGCGGACCGCGCTCACCCTGATCGCCGCCGACGCGCTGAGGGCGTCCCCCAGCCAGGTCCACGTGCGCCTGGGCGACAGTGACTTCGGCCAGGCGGGGCCCGCCGGAGCGTCCATGGGCACTCGCTCCTGGGGATGGGCGGTCACGGTCGCGGCGGGGGAGTTGCGGGAGCGACTGGCCGCGGGTGCGGTCGTCCCGCCGGAGGGGATCACGGTGCGGTCGGACACCGCCGAGGCCGTCCGGGCCCTCGCAGGCAGGGAACGGCACTCCTTCGGTGCGCAGTTCGCCGAGGTCGCCGTCGACGTAGGCACCGGTGAGGTGCGCGTGCGGCGCATGCTCGGCGTCTTCGCCGCGGGCCGGATCGTCAACCCGCTCACCGCGCGCAATCAGCTCGTCGGCGGAATGACGTGGGCCATCTCCATGGCCCTGCACGAGGAGGCGGTCCGGGACCGGGCCACGGGCGGCCTGGTCGGCGCCGACCTGGCGGGCTACCACTTCGCGGCCCACGCCGACGTCCCGCTCATCGAGGTGGACTGGGTGGACGACCCCGACCCGGACGACCCGGTCGGAATCAAAGGCATCGGCGAGATCGGGATCGTGGGCGCGGTGGCGGCGATCGCCAACGCGGTGTGGCACGCGACCGGCGTACGTCACCGTCATCTGCCCATCCGGCCCGACCGCGTGCTCCTCGCCGGAGCCGCGGATGCTTGACCTCGCCGAGGAACCGAGGACGGCCAGGCCGTGTTCCAGCCGTTCGGTCACAGCGACGAGGACGTCTTCGCGAGTGGCCTGACCGGGCGCCGCCCGGGTGGTTCGGGGCCGGCCGCGTAAGCCGTCGAAGACCTCCCGTGATGGACGTCTCCCACGACACAAAGCCGGCCCCCCGCCTCCGCGGTGGGCCGGCTTTGTGCGTCGGCACGTGGGTCAGCCGGCGACGGCTGTGCCGTCCGAGGTGCCCAGCCGCTGCGACAGCGAGCGGGCGGTCTCCAGCAGTGCCTGGGCCATCGGCGACGTGACGTCGTCGGGGACGGTCGCCGTCGTGCCGACGACAGCGAGCGTTCCGCTGATCTCGTCGCCCTCGAAGATCGGCGCCGCGATGGTGCGGACCCCGTTGACGGCGGGGGAGTTGACCGACAGCCCGTGCCGCCGGATGGCCTCGAGTTCGTCGGTGAGCTCGGTCGACTTGCGGACCGAGCGCGGCAGCGCCGGTACCTGGTCCGGGGGCAGGAACGTGAGGAAGATCCGTCCCTGTGCCGAGGAAGTGAGGTCGAGACGCGAGCCGACCCGGACGCTGATGCGCACCATGTGGGCGGTGTTGTCCACCGAGCGCACCACGGTCGGCGACTCACCGTCCCAGACCGACAGCACGATCGTCTCGTCGATGCGCCGGACCAGATCCTCCATGTACGGCTCGGCGGCGGCGACGATCGGTAGGCCGGCCCGCGCGGCCGAGGCGAGCGTGAGCACCTGGGGGCCGAGGGAGTAGAGCGAGGTGCGCTGGTCGTACCGCAGCAAGTTCGCCGCCCGCAGCGCCTTCGTGTAGCGGTGCGCGGTCGCCTTGCTCGCCCCGAGACGCGCGGTGATCTCATTGAGACTCATCTGCGGCTTGCCGACCGTGAACGAGCCGAGGATCAGTGCCGCACGCTGCACCGTCTGGATGGTCGGCGCGGTCGTGTCGGGAGCGCCCTGCTCGCCGGTGCCGGGCTGCGCCTTCGTGGCCATGGGTTCTTGCTCCTGTCCCGTGCTTAATAAGGTGGTAAGACGTTGAGTGGAACACCGTATTGGATAGCGTAACGGTGGGGGCCGTGCAAATGTGCGGGAAGTGCTGAGGTGGTCCTCCATGGCGAGCCACGGCGGTGAGCGGGAGTGGGGCACTCACGCATCGGAGGAGTGCCCCGGCGTGAGCGAGCGTGCCGGGTCGAGCAGGGAGGCGATGTGGTTGACGGCGAGGGCCGCCTCGCCGAAGCCGATCGAGATGAGGCTGACCTTGCCGTCGTGGTCGGCGATGTCACCGGCCGCGAAGACGCGCTCGCGGCTCGTGCGCATCGTGCGGTCGACGAGGATGCGCCGGCGGCGCAGGTCCAGTCCCCACCCTTCGATCGGGCCGAGATCGGCGATGAAGCCGAGCGCGGCGACGACGGACTGGGCGGGCAGGCTGATCCGGTCGCCGCTGTCGGAGCACGCGACCACGACCTCCGAAAGCGCCCCGTCGCCGGAGATCTTCTCGACCTCGTAGGGCGTCAGGACCCGCACGGAGGATGCGTGCACCTGCTCGACGGTGCGTTCGTGGGCCCGGAAGCGCGGACGCCGGTGCACCACGGTCACCGACGAGGCGATCGGCTCCAGCGACAGCGCCCAGTCCAGCGCGGAGTCCCCGCCGCCGACCACCACGACGTCCTGTCCGGCGAGTTCGTCCAGCCGCGGCACGAAGTACCGAAGCCCCCGGCCGAGGTAGTCGGAGCCCACCGGAAGCTCGCGGGGGACGAAGTTGCCGATCCCGCCGCAGATGAGCACCGCCCCCGCCGTGATCCGCGCGCCGGCGTCGGTCGTGGCGACGATGCCCTCGCCCGCGTCGTCGAGCTGGGTGACCCCGTGCCCCAGCAGATAGGTGGGGTTCCACCGCCCGGCCTGCTCGGCCAGCCGGTCCACCAGGTCCTGGCCGCGGACGGCGGGGAAGCCGGCCACGTCGTAGACGAGTTTCTCGGGGTACAGCGCGGCGATCTGGCCGCCCACCTCGGGCAGCGCGTCGGCGACGGCGACGCTCAATCCGCGGAAGCCGGCGTAGTACGCGCCGTACAGCCCCGTCGGGCCGGCGCCGATGACGAGCAGGTCGACGGAGACCTCGGGGCCGGCGCCCGTGGCGTTCGGGAAGGCGCTCACGCTCCCACCTCGGGGTGGTCGCGGCCGATGCGGCCGACCTTGCGTGCGCCGCCGGGCGACCCGAGCGGTTCGGCTCCGACGATCTCCAGGGTGAAGAACTCGGCGTTGATGCGCTCGGCCTGCTGGGCCTCGGCCGGCAGGTCCTCGTGGTGGAAGATCGAGATCTGCGGGCAGACGGGTTCGCAGCGCCCGCACTCGACGCATTCGTCGGGCTGGATGTAGAGCATCCGGTCGCCCTCGTAGATGCAGTCGGCCGGACACTCCTCCATGCACGACTTGTCCATGATGTCGAGGCAGGCCTGGGTGATGACGTACGGCACGGGCTTTCTTGCCCTTCACACGGTCGCACAGAATGCGAGATGGTGTCTTCTAATGTGGAATGGATGATGACGGTGTCGGCCCCGGGTGTCAACCATCAGGTGATTGCTTGACAGTGTCGCGTGTGCTAGGCGAAGCTGGTGCGACATACGAGATGGCGTCTCACAGCACGCCACTCGGGTCGGGACTTGTGAGAGGCATACGCCGTAATGGGAAGCAACCCCCGGACCGCCCCCCGGACCGTCCCAGCACCGATGATCGTCGAGGACTGGGACCAGCTCACCTTCCGGGTCAACCGCGAGGCCTACCGCAGCGCGGAGATCTTCACCCGGGAACGCGGCTGGGTGTGGACACACACCTGGCTCTACCTCGGTCACGAGACCGAGATCCCCAACCCCAACGACTTCAAGGTCCGCACCCTCGGCGGCCGGCCACTGATCTTCTGCCGGGACAGTGCCGGCGAGGTGCACGCCTTCCTGAACTCCTGTCCGCACCGCGGCACCGTGCTGTGCCGCGAGAGCGAGGGTTCGGCCAGGCTCTTCCAGTGCTTCTACCACGCCTGGACATTCCGCAACAACGGTGACCTCGCCGCCATCCCCGACGCCGACGCGTACGAGTCGACCGACGAGTTCAAGGCGTCCATGGGGCTGCGCGGTGTCCCGCGCCTGGAGATCCACGAGGGGTACGTCTTCGTCGCCTTCGACCCCGACGTCCCGCCGCTGCTCGAGCACCTCGGCGACGCGGCCGACTACATGACGATGATCGAGCAGCAGCACGTCGGTGGCATGACCACACTGCCCGGCACGCAGCAGTACAGCGTGCGGGGCAACTGGAAACTCGCCGTCGAGAACGCGATGGACGGCTACCACTTCGCGCCGACCCACAACACGTTCGTGGGCTACCTGCGCGAGAGCGGCTACGCCGTCACCGACGACAACCAGTACGCCTACAACCTCGGCAACGGCCACGGGCTGCTGGTCCTGACCGGGCACGGCGGACGTATCAGTATGGAATGGGAACCGCGCTTCGGCGAGGACGAGCGGGTGCGCACCGAGGCCCATCGAGCCGAGATGACGCAGCGGCTCGGGGAGAAGCGGGCGCACCACGTGGCCGACGAGAGCCACATCCTGTTCGTGTTCCCCAATCTCCTCCTGTTCGACATCGAAGGGCTGTCGATCCGGCAGCTGGAACCGGTGGCACCCGACCAGACCGACGTACGCGCCTGGCAGCTGGTCCCCCGTGACGAGGACCCGGCCGCGCGCGCCCTGCGCATGAAGACGGTCGTCAGCTTCGTCGGCCCGGGCGGGCTCGCCACGCCGGACGACATCGAGGCGTACGAGGCGGTCCAGCGCGGCATCCAGGCCACGGCGGACACCGCTGTGCCCGAGCTGGACTACAGCGACATGTCACGCGGCATGGCCGACGAGGTCAAGGGCGTGCAGGGCAGATCGACCGACGAAGGTGCGATGCGGGGCTTCTGGCGGCACTGGATCGAAGCCGTCGGCCTCGATGACGGCCTCGCCGTCCACGGCGACCGCCCGGCGGCCTTCCTCGAAGGCAGGGACGTGCGATGACCGCGATCACCAACACCCACTCCGTGCAGTGCCAGGGACGCACCATCACCCGCCCGGAGGTGGAGGACTTCCTCTACTCCGAGGCGGACATCCTCGATCGCTGGGACTACGACAGCTGGCTGGCCCTCTTCGAGCCCGGCGCCCGCTACGAGATCCCGACCACCGACTACCGCCCCGGCTGGTCGCCGCACGAGACCGGATCCTTCGTCGACGACGACTGGGACCTGATCCTCGCCCGCGTCAAGCGCCTCAAGTCCCGCAAGGCGCACGCCGAGAACCCGCACTCGCGCACCCACCGGCTGGTCTCCAACGTGCGGCTGTCCCAGCACACGGAGGATTCCTTCCGCGTGTCGGCGTCCTTCGTGGTGCACCGCGCCCGCGACGGCCACTTCGACGCCTACGTCGGCTGGTACGAGCATGTGCTGGTGCCGACCGAGGACGGACTGCGGTTCCGCTTGCGGCGCTCGGTCCTCGGCCACGAGTCGCTGGCGGCAGGCGCCCGGCTCAGCTTCATCCTCTAGCCGGCGACGGATGGTGACCCGATGATCCGACACACCCTGTCCTTCCGCTTCGCCGACGAAGTCGACCAGGCCGTACGGGATTCCGTGCTGGCCGAGCTGCGCACCTTCCCTGACCGCTACCCGGCCATGCGCGCCTTCGTCCTCGGCGAGAACATCAGCACCCGCGACCAGACCTTCACCCACACCATGGCCGTCGACTTCGACAGCCGCGACGACCTGCTCGCCTATCTCGGCAGCGAGTCCCACGAGAACTTCGTGCACACCCGCTGGCGACCGGTCATCGACCGGCAGGCCATCACCTCGTTCGAGTACGCCGAGCGTCCGTCGCTCGCTGCAGGAAGGACATCCCCAGTGAGCACCCGCCCGCACGCCCCGTACGGCATGGAGTACGCCCGGATCGAGGTTCCGGACATGCAGGCCACGATCGACTTCCTCGAGTACCACGTCGGGCTCCAGCTGGAGCAGCGTACGGACGAGTACGCCTACCTGCGCGCCGACATCGAGCACCACGCGATCGAGCTGATCAGCGCGCCCGAGCGCACCGACGGGTGGACGACCGCGGTCGGCTACAGCGTGGAGAGCGAGGAGGTCCTCGAACAGCTCCACAAGAGCGTCCTCGACGCCGGCCTGGAGGTCCTTCAGCTCCAGGAACGCCAGCAGGCGCTGTGCGAGAACGGCTTCGCGGTCAAGGACCCCAACGGCCTCATCATCGAGCTGTTCACCGAGTTCCAGGAGTACGCCGAGCCGCCGCACATCGAGATCCGGCCGCTCAGCCTGGTGCACCCCTTCATCGCCACCGCGAAATACCAGGAGACGCAGGCCTTCTACCGACACGTCCTCAGGTTCATCCCCTCGGACTACGTCGTCGGCTCGACCACGTTCTTCCGCGGCGAGGACCGCCACCATCACAGCGTCGCGGTGCAGAACAACAAGGAGCACTTCGTCGCGCACCTGTGCTTCGCGATGAAGAGCCTCGACCACGTCATGCGGATGCGCGCCCGCGCGCTGTACAAGGGCGCGCCGATCGCCTCCGACATCGTCAACCACTCGGCGTCGACGTCGATCGCGTTCTACCTGCACGACACGCGCTTCGGCCCGAGGTTCGAACTGTGCGACGCGCACCGGGTGCTCACGCCGGAGGAGCACGAGACGCACCGGGCCCGCAGGATGCCGGCCGACCCGCGCAACATCGACGTATGGCGTCCGGCGTCCGACGACTGGGGACGTTTTTGAGCCGGAAGCTGCCCTTGGGACAGCAGCTGCTCGACGTCCTGCACCTGCTCGACGCGACCCCCGCTCCCCGCGGGCAGGAACGGACGGCGGCCCACCGGCTGCGCGCCTGGTGCGCGGACCGGTGGCCGCACGTCGAGTGGCAGGTACTGGAGCACGGCCCCACAGGCGCCAGCCTGATCGCCGCGCACGGGGCCGGGCCGCTGCTGTACTCCCACCTCGACACATCGCTGGACGACGGCGGGGCGCACAACCACCTCGTCACCGGGAACGCCGCGCCCATCGCTCCGCTCGGCGTGAAGGGTGACGTGGTGGCCGGCTTCGGCCTCGGGGTCGCCCGCGGGCCGGCGGCCGCCGCGCTCGTCGCGTTCGCCGAGGCGGGTGCCGGGCGGCTGCTGCTCGCCGGCTCCGGCACGCACCGCCGCTCCGGCGAGATCACCGGCATCGAGGCCTACGCCGACGCGTACCCGCTGCCGCACTCGGCGATCGTCGCCAAGTGCGGCCCGCCCACCCTGCTGTGGCACGAGCCGGGCGCGCTCTACCTGACCGTCCGGGTGACCGGCCGCTCCGGGGCCGCGATGATGGCGGAGTCGGCCACGCCGCCCGGGGGAGTCGTCGCGGGGGCCGGCATCGTGCTGGACGAGCTGGCCCGCTGGCGCACGGCCTACCTGGCCGCCGACCCGCGGGCGGGACAGACCGGCCGGGCATGCGGCATCGGCGCGATCAGCGGGGGCTGGCCGGACAAACCGGACCTGCTGCCCGCCCAGCTGCGGATCGATCTGTACGTCGTCACCGGTGACCCGGTGGAGCCGAAGCCGCTGGCGGCCGAACTGGCCGACCGGCTGCGGGCACGGTGCGCACAGTCCGTGCTGCGCGACTGCGCGGTCGAGGTGGCGGCCGAGCCGGTCGCGGCAGCCGCGGCGACTCCGGCCGACGCCCCGGTGGTGACGGCCGCCCGCGCGGCCTGGCTCGACGAGTTCGGTGCGCAGCCGCCGCCGATCACCGGCTGGACGGGATCGACCGACGGTGTCGTCCTGCGCGCCCGGGGTGTCGACACCGTGCGTCTGGGCCCGCAGGCGAAGCCGGCGGCCGACGATCCACGGCGCGATGCCCTGTCGTTGGGGCAGCTGACCGCCTATGCGCGCATCTACCGCCGGCTGCTGACCGAATCATTCTGAATTTTCTTTCACTTTCCGAACAATCAGCACGCGGGGCGCATTCGCCCTGCAGAAAAGTGGGCAGGCGGATGGACAAGGTGGTCGCCTCCGCGGCCGAGGCGGTGAGGGACGTTCCCGACGGGGCGTCCCTGGCTGTCGGCGGCTTCGGACTCAGCGGAATTCCGGGCGCCTTGATCGAGGCCCTGTACGACACCGGCGTCACGGGACTCGACGTCGTCTCCAACAACTGCGGGGCGATGGAATCAGGCCTCGCCGTGTTGCTCGACGCGGGCCGGATATCCCGGGTCACCGGCAGCTACATCGGCGGCAACAAGGAGTTCGCCCGCCAGTACCTGGGCGGCGAGATCGAGCTGGAGCTGATCCCGCAGGGCACCCTCGCCGAGCGGCTGCGGGCCGGGGGCTGCGGCATCCCGGCCTTCTACACTCCGGCCGGGGTCGGCACCCAGGTCGCCGACGGCGGACTGCCTTGGCGCTACGACGGCCAGGGCGGGGTCGCCGTCGCCTCACCGGCCAGGGAGGTCCGCGAGTTCGACGGCGTCGAGTACGTCCTGGAACACGGCATCACCACCGACTTCGCCCTGGTGCGGGCGGCGAAGGGCGACCGGCACGGCAACCTCGTGTTCAACAAGTCCGCCCGCAACTTCAACCCGCTGGCCGCCATGGCGGGCCGCATCACGATCGCCGAGGTGGAGGAGCTGGTCGAACCGGGCGCGATCGACCCCGACCAGGTCCACCTGCCGGGCATCTTCGTCCAGCGCGTGGTGGCCCTCAGCCCCGAGCAGGCCGTCGACAAGAAGATCGAGAACCTCACGGTGACGCCCAGGGAGGTGCGGGTCTGATGGCCTGGACACGGGACGAGATGGCCGCCCGCGCGGCCCGCGAACTGCGCGACGGCGAGTACGTCAACCTCGGCATCGGGCTGCCGACGCTGATCCCCAACCACCTGCCCGAGGGTGTCCACGTCGTGCTGGAGTCGGAGAACGGCATCCTCGGTACCGGCCGCTTTCCGTACGAGGACGAGGTCGACCCGGACCTGATCAACGCGGGCAAGGAGACGGTCACCGTCCTGCCCGGCGCGGCCTTCTTCGACTCCGCCCTGTCGTTCGGCATGATCCGCGGCGGCCACATCGACGCGGCCGTACTCGGCGCCATGCAGGTCTCCGAACGGGGCGACCTCGCCAACTGGGCGATCCCGGGCAGGATGGTGACCGGGATCGGCGGAGCCATGGACCTGGTACACGGTGCCCGCCGGGTGATCGTCACCATGACCCACATCGCCAAGGACGGCACCCCGAAGATCGTGCAGGAGTGCGACCTGCCGCTGACGGGGAAGGGCTGCGTGGAGCGGATCATCACCGACCTCGGCGTCCTCGACGTCACCGAGGACGGCCTGGTCCTTGTCGAGACCGCCCCCGGCGTCACCGCCGATGAGATCACCGCGAAGACGGCGGCGAAGGTGCTCGTCCTCTGAGACGACCTCGCCGCCCGCCGGGGGGCCTTCGCCCACGGCACCGGCGACGAGTACCGCGGCCCACCCCCATGACCATGCTGCCGGCCGGTCGACGCTCGCCATCCTGGGCGATCGTCGACCGGCTTTTGCGTGTCCGGCCTCGAGGCCGTGATCGTGGCCGGAGACCCGCTCGCTGTACACGGCGGCTCCCCGGTGCCGGCGGGACGCTGCCGCCCGGATGCGCTCGCGGACTTCCTCGCCACGACAGACGACCGCCGCAGCCAGAGGTCACCCTGGCTGCGGCGGTCGGGAGTTCTCCCCGGCGGCACCACGATCCTCAGCACGCTCGGCGAGCGACTGGTGTCCGAGGGACACCGGCCGCCGACGCTCATGAGGGCGCCGGCCGCGCGAGGCTCAGTGACGATCGACCGCCGTCACCGCGAGGAGACGGCGTCAAACGCCCCAGTCGTCGTTGACGGTGACGGCGTCGGCGAGGCGGAATCGGCCGCCGGTCACCAGGGGTGTAGTGGGCTCACCCATCACGACGACGTGCTTGCCGAACTTAGGGGCCAGCGGTCGGCCGACGTCGCGCTTGAGCCACAGACGCAGCAGGTGGCGGCGGCGCTCCGGTTCCGGGTGGTCGATGTAGCTGGTGCGCGAGTGCAGTGCGGCGTAGTTGAGCAGCCACTGCACGTCCCCCGGCTGGAAGTCCATGTCGATCGGCAGTCCGGGCTCCTGCGAGATCTCGTCGAAGAGGGTGATGGCCGCGGCCTGGTCGGGCGTCAGTTGGGGGACGCCGGGGTACTCCTGCGCGCTGAAGATCATCGAGTTGCCCGCGTAGGTGCTGAAGACGCCGTTGACGTGGCTGAGGATCGGCGAGGTGTACGTGAGTTCCGGGGAGTCGGGGTCCTGACGCCGCCAGTCCCAGTGGTAGGTGTCGAAGAGCCGCGCGGCGAGGTCCGGCCGGCGACGCAGCATCTCGTTGTAGATCGTGGTGCCGCTGACCAGGCTGGAGGCTCCGCCCTCCTTGGCTCCGCGCAGGCACATGAGGGCGACGACGTCGGAGCTGTCCGAGTGGAACGGCAGCCGGTCCCGTATGCGGGAGGGCAGCGCGCCCTCGTCGGACATCGTCTTGTTCGACGTGGCGATCACGTGGTCGAGCAGGTCGCCCCTCTGGTTCTGCCCGATCGGCAGGCCGAGGTGCAGGCCCATGATGAAGAAGATGGCCCCGGCCACGGGGTCGCCGTACTCCTCGGTGCGCAGGCCACGCACCAGGATGAAGCCCCGGCCGGCGTCCATCTGCTGGGCGCACTCGTCGTTGAGGGCGCGACAGGCGTCGAACGGGTAGTCGGCGGCGGTGACGGTGCGCAGGTCGGGGTCGTCGGCGACGAAGCGCCGTCCCAGGTCTTCCAGCTCGGCGCGCTCGGCGTCGCTGAGGACGTAGATCCATTCGGTGGACTTCGACAGCTCGTCTCCGCGCCAGGCGGACGGCCCGGAGATCGGCTCAATGCCGACGGTGGTGGTCACGATGATGCACTCCTCGAAAAATGTGGTGAAACAGCCCGTCGGCGAAGACACGACAGGCGATGGACACTTCAGTGCGGCGGGGGCTCGTCGCGCGGCGACGAACGACACTCAGAAGGGAGTCTGAGGCTCGCCGACCGCCGTGCCCGGGCGCAGTCCCTCCCGGGGCGGGAAGAAGCTGAGCGGCTCGTCGTAGGTCCGGCGGCCAGAGCACGACACGAGCAAGACGCCGATCAGAGCGACTGGCCTCATGCTGGTCCGTCCTTTCGAGAAGTGCCTCAACCATAGGAGACGTCCGAGTCTCGGTCAATGGGCGAGATGCCGTCTCGTGATGCAGTACGCCAGTCCTTCGGCGGCTGGACCAGGACGGGGCCCGGTGCGAGGGCGGACAGCGAGCGAGCTCACGCCTCCAGGCTGAGGGCGGAGTTCATGGACGAGCAGGTCCGGCGCAAGAGTGCGGGCAGTTCGCCCGGTGTGCATTCGGGCAGCCATTCGTCCAGAGCGCAGCGCCAGGCGGCCACGAAGAACTCGATGAGGAGCCGCAGCTCGAGACGGCCCTGTCCGTCGAGGCAGCGCGCGATCTCGGTCTGGACTTCGGCGCAGTACCGCAGCGTGTACCCATCAAGGGCGGGCGAGTCGGCGATCAGTCGGAGCGTGAGCGGGAAGTGCCGGTACCAGTCCTCGTCCATGCGCTCCAGCGTGGTCAGCATGGCGTCGAGGAGGACGTCGGCCAGTGGCCCGGACTTCTTGATGCCGTCCAGGACTTCCAGGTAGATGTCCCACAGGTGCGTGACGGCGGTGAGTGCCACGTCCTCCTTGGACCGGAAGTTGCGGAAGAAGGTCCGCCGGGACACCTCCACCTGCTCCAGCAGCGCGTCCAGCGGAGTGTTGTCGAATCCGCGTTCGCCGAAGAGCGTGACGGCGGTGTCGGCCAGTGCCTGGCGAGTGCGGAGCTTCTTGCGTTCGCGCAGGGTGGCGGGCTGTTCGGAGGTGGTCATCATGAGCACCTTACCAAGTACGCCGAGAGCGCGCATATGCTCTACTGGAGCAAACGCCACACTGTGGCACTTCGTGAAGGGGATCTTCCTGTGCGCGCACTCGTCGTCGACCACACCCGCCCCGGGCACCTGTCATTGACAGATGTCCCCGCACCACGGCCCGCCGCCCACGAGGCGCTCGTACGGGTCGAGTCGGTATCGCTGAACTTCGGTGAGGTCCACGGGGTGACACGTCCGGAGCTGCCGGGCGGCACCGTGCTCGGCTGGGACGCGGCCGGCACGGTCGTCCAGGCGGCCGCCGACGGCTCGGGCCCGGCCGAGGGAGAGAAGGTCGTCACCGTCGGCGAGGCCGGCTGGGCCGAACTGCGAGCCGTACCCGCCGCCCGGCTCGGCACCGCACCGAAGGGCACCGACCCCGGCGCACTCAGCACCCTCCCCGTCGCCGGACTGAGCGCCCTGCACGTGCTGCGCCGGATGGGGTCGCTGCTCGGTCGCCGTGTGATGGTCACCGGTGCTTCCGGCGGCGTCGGCCGCTACGCCGTCCAACTGGCCGCCCGCGGGGGCGCGCACGTCGTCGCCATCAGCCGGAACCCCGCCCAGGCGGACGACCTGCGGGCCCTGGGTGCTCGCGAGGTCCACGCCGAGCCGGCCGCCGTTCGGCAACCCGTGTCGGCCGTTCTCGACAACGTCGGCGGACAGTACCTCGTCGACGCCTTCGCCGCCCTGTCGCCCGGCGGCACTCTCTTCAGCGTGGGCCGTTCCTCCGAGGCCGACGTGGTGCTGTCACCGGATGCCCTGGTGGGCACCGAAGGACGGCACGACCGGTCGATCCGCACGTTCTTCCTCTTCGGCGATCCCGCCACCGACTTCTCCGCGGATCTGACCTGGCTGGCCGGAGAGATCGCCGCAAGCCGCCTCGATCCGGGCATCACCTGGCGCGGCTCGTGGACTCGTCACTCCGAGGCGGTGCAGCTTCTGCTCGGCCGCCGCCTCCACGGCAAAGCCGTCCTCGATCTTGAGTAACCGGCCGGGACGGCCACGTCACTCGGGGCCGGAGCTGATGCCGATGACCTCGGGGACGTCCGTGCTCGCGTTCATGCGGTCGGCTCCGGCGCGATCTCCTTGATCAGGCCCTCGACCAGCACCTTGATCTCGTCGCGGATCGGGCGTACGGCCTCGACGCCCTGGCCGGCCGGGTCCTCCAGGGTCCAGTCCAGGTAGCGCTTGCCGGGGAAGACCGGGCAGGTGTCGCCGCAGCCCATGGTGATGCAGACGTCGGACTCCTTGACGGCGTCGACGGTGAGCATCTTCGGGGTCTGGGCGGAGATGTCGATGCCGACCTCGCGCATGGCCTCGACGGCGGCCGGGTTCACGGCGGTGCCCGGGTTGGAGCCGGCGGAGCGGACCTCGACGCGGTCTCCGGCCAGGTGGGTCAGCCAGGCGGCGGCCATCTGGGAGCGGCCGGCGTTGTGGACGCAGACGAACAGCACGGAGGGCTTGTCGGACATCAGGAGGTCTCTCTTGTCTCACGTGTCTCACGACTGCATCAGGTGCGAGTGAATTCAGCACCCGGTGGTGTCAGTCACCACTGATGTGACAGTATCAGTCCATGATGACGTCAGTCGACACTGAACTGATGCGTGTCCTCGCCGACCCGCTCCGTCTCCAGATCGTCACCCTCCTCGCCAAGGAGACGCTCTGCTCCACGCACCTCATCGAGGAAACCGGTGCGAAGCAGACCAACCTCTCCAACCATCTGAGAGTGCTGCGCGAGGCCGGGGTCGTCGAGACGGAGCCCTGCGGCCGGTACACGTACTACAAGCTGCGCCCCGACGTCATCGCCCAGCTCGCCGGCCAGTTCGCCGACCTGGCCGACTCCGCTCGCGATGCCGCCGAGAACAAGAGGGCCTGCCCGTGACCCCCACCGAAACAGCCGCGCCCACCGAGGAAGCCTCGGTCGTCGCGAAGCTGTCGACCCTCGACCGCTTCCTCGCCGTGTGGATCCTTGTCGCCATGGGCGTCGGCCTCGGCCTCGGTCGTGCCATCCCCGGCCTGAACGACGCCCTGGCCAAGGTCGAGATCGGCGGCATCTCGCTGCCGATCGCCGTCGGCCTGCTGATCATGATGTATCCGGTGCTCGCCAAGGTCCGCTACGACAAGCTCGACGCCGTCACCGGCGACAAGAAGCTCATGGTCTCGTCGCTGGTCGTCAACTGGGTCCTCGGGCCGGCCGTCATGTTCGCATTGGCCTGGATCTTCCTGCCGGACCTGCCCGAGTACCGCACCGGCCTGATCATCGTCGGCCTGGCCCGCTGCATCGCCATGGTCATCATCTGGAACGACCTCGCCTGCGGCGACCGCGAGGCCGCCGCCGTCCTGGTCGCGCTGAACTCGGTCTTCCAGGTGCTGACGTTCGGCCTGCTGGGCTGGTTCTACCTCGACCTGCTGCCGGGCTGGCTCGGCCTGGGCGACGGCGAGCACCTGGACATCTCCATGTGGAAGATCGCCCTGAACGTCGTCATCTTCCTCGGCGTCCCCCTGCTGGCCGGCTTCCTCACCCGCCGCATCGGCGAGCAGAAGCTGGGCCGCGAGAAGTACGAGTCCGACTTCCTTCCCAGGATCGGCCCGTGGGCCCTTTACGGCCTGCTCTTCACGATCGTCATCCTCTTCGCCCTGCAAGGGAAGACGATCACCTCGCAGCCGCTGGACGTGGCCCGCATCGCGCTCCCGCTGCTGGTGTACTTCGCGGTGATGTGGTTCGGCACGTTCGCTCTCGGCAAGGTCATCGGCCTGGCCTACGACCGCACGGCGACCCTCGCCTTCACCGCGGCCGGCAACAACTTCGAGCTGGCCATCGCGGTCGCCATCGCCACCTTCGGCGTCACCTCCGGCCAGGCCCTGTCGGGCGTGGTCGGCCCGCTGATCGAGGTCCCGGTCCTGGTGGCGCTGGTCTACGTGTCGCTGGCCTGGCGCAGGAAGTTCACGGCCGACGCCACCGTGCGGGTGGATGCCTGACGGTGAACTGCCTGGACTGTTCCAGCGGCTGACACCAGACCCCGGCACAGGGGTGTGCGGGCAGCGCGGTGCCCATCCTGCCCGCCGTCCCCGGCCGGCCGGACTTCCGTGGACGGCAATTGCGCACCGTCGAGTACCGCAGTCCGCGCGACTTCGCCGGACAGCGCGTTGTCGGCCGTCGGATCAGCGGGCCGCCGCGCGCCGAGTGGCGAAGCCGATGACCGCGGCCGACGCGGCGAGCACCGCGATGCTGGTGAGGGCGGCGGGCAGGGAGAACCAGTCGGCCATGAACCCGATGGCGGGTGGTCCCAGGAGCATGCCGCCGTAGCCGAGGGTGGATGCGATCGCGACTCCGTCGGGGCCGGCCAGCGTGCCGGCGCGTTCGACGGCGACGGGGAAGAGGTTGGCCAGGCCGAGCCCGGCGATCACGAAGCCGAGGAGAGCTGCCCACAGGGTGGGAGCGAGCGCGCCGAGGAGCATGCCGATCGCGGCGGTCGTGCCGCCACCCACCAGAGCCCGTGTCTGGCCCAGGCGTTCGAGCAGCTGAGTGCCGGTCAGCCGGCCGATGGTCATGGCGAGCGCGAAGCACGAGTAACCGACGGCTGCCACGCCTGATGTGGCGTTCAGGTCCTGCTCCAGGTGCAGGGCGCTCCAGTCGGCCATGGCTCCTTCCCCGTAGGCCGTGCACAGGGCGATCAGACCGAATGTGATCACAAGAGGGCGAGTGCGGGTTCCCGGGCGGCGCGGCACGGACTCGGCCTGCGGCGCGTTCTGCGGTGGTGCCGGGGGCCGGATACGCAGCAGGGGCCGGCCTGTGAGAAGGGTGACGAGCAGACCGATCACGGTGAGCCCGAGCAGGTGTTGCGTGGGGGACAGGGTTCCGGCGACCAGTGCGCCGAGGCCGGCGCCGATCATGCCGCCGAGGCTGAAAGCGGCGTGGAAGCTGGGCATGATCGGGCGTTGCAGGGCCCTCACCAAGTCGACTGCGGCGCTGTTGAACGCGACGTTGATCCCGCCGTATGCCGCGCCGAAGAGCAGGAGTACGGCGCCCAGCGCAAGCGCCGAGTGGGTGAGTGGAGGCAGGGCGACGCTGAGGGAGAGGAGGACGGCGCAGACGACGGTGACCTGGTGGTTGCCGTAGCGGCGGCAGAGGCGGCCGGTGAGGATCATGGTGATGACGGCGCCGGCGGAGACGCCGAGGAGGGCGAGGCCGAGGGCGCTGGCGGAGGCGCCGGTCTGCTGCTTGATGGCGGGGATGCGGACGACCCAGCCGGCGAAGATGAAGCCGTCGAGGGCGAAGAAGACGGTGAGGGCGATACGGAGCCGGGTGAGGGTGCCGCCCGGCACGGCGCTGTGCGTTCGGGTTTTGTTTATTGGCGGCACAAAGTCAGGCTAGGCGGGAGCCGGTGGCTGGGCAAGGGGGTGCCGAGGGTGCCTGGCCTGAGAGGATTCGGAGCCGCCTGGGGAAATCCCCAGGCGAGACGGAGGACAGCAACGTTCCGGCGGGCGACACGCGTTCGTAGCTTCCGGTGCCGCCCGCCCGGAAAGCTCCGGGCGGGCGGCACCAGACAGTCCTACGGCAGCCCCCACGCCTCGCCCGGCTCACTCGGGGTCACCGGGGCGATGACGAGGTCGGGTCGCTCGCCTGCGTACAGCAACACTTCCCGCCCCTTGGCCAGTTCGATCACGAGGGTGCCGTCGTCCGCCGCGTGGGTGCGGGCCGGGGTGCCGTCGTCGAGCACCGCGGTCACCGGACCGCCGGTCAGACCGTGGCGCAGGCGCAGCGGCTCGCCCGCCAGGCTCCGTACCCGCACGAAGCGCGTGACGCCGCCGGTGCGGACCGCGGTCACGAGGAAGGCTCCCTGGGCGCGGAAGTCGTGCAGGGTGACGTCGGCCCAGGAATCCGGGACAGCGGGAAAGACCCGCACGACACCGCCCCAGCTCTGGCAGAGCATGTCGTGCAGGGACTGCGACGCCGACAACGGCGTCTCGATGACCGGCCCGGCCTCGGTGTAGTGGGTGTTGGCCTGGCACGGGTAGCGCGTGCTGGGGTCGAAGAACTTCTTCAGGTACGTGAGGGCCACCTCGCCGCGCCCCATCATCGCGTACATCGACGCGGCGCCCGTATAGCTGTAGCCGCGGTGGGCGCCGGTCAGCGCGTGCCAGCGCACGAGCGACTTCTCGATCAGCTCACGCTGCTCCGGCTGCTCCCAGTTCACGAGATAGAGGGGATAGACCATCAGCAGATGGGAGTAGTGGCGGTGGGACTGGGCGTACGGCGTGTCCGCACCGATCATGAAGCCGTTGTCGTCCACCGGATACGGCGTGAGCTTGGCCAGCGTCTCCTGCCAGCGCTGCTTCAGGGGATCGTCGATCTCCAGCCGCGCGCTCTCCTCCAGCAGCGTGGTGCAGCCCCAACGGATCAGCGCCAGGTCGTAGTTGGTGTCCTTCGGGGGGACGACCGGATACTCCGGGGAGAGTGTGCTCGGCAGGTGCAGCTTGCCGTCGTCCCCGGGCTGAAGGAAGTGCACGTAGTAGTTGATCGTGCGGCGCAGCAGCGGGTACACGGTGTCGCGCAGCAGGGCCTCGTCCATGGAGTGGCGGTAGCTCAGCCATACGTTGTGCAGGGCCCATGTCAGGTTTCCGGCCTCGCCCCCGCTGCCCGGGACGTCGATGCTCCGGTTCCCGAACATGTCGGAGCTGCGGCCGATTCCGGAGCTGTCCGACCGGTAGGCGGCGGGTACGTTCGTGGTCAGCTGCTCCTGGTTCTGCCGGAGGGTGCTGGCGAGCGAGTCGAGTTCCAGGTGGTTGGAGCCGTGGATGAGCCAGTACTCCAGCTGGACGTTGAGGTTCCACCAGACGGCGGGCCAGGGCGTGGGCTCCAGCCACGGACCCGAGGTGGCCATCACGGGGCCGCCCGCACGGCTGGCCGAGGCGATCTTGTAGAGCTGGATCCAGTGGAAGCTCTGTAGCCGTTCGTCGGGGATCGAGACGAAGCTCTTCGGATAGAACGCGTGCCACCAGCGGGTGTGCTGCTTGCGGAGCACCGAGTAGGGAGCGGCACGCTGGATCTTCCGCAGCGAGGTTTCCCCGGCCCGGGTGTCGGAGGGATAGCTGTGGGCGACGTTGAGCAGGAGGGTGTCCCCGGCGCGGCGGTAGGCCGTCGCGGTCTGGCCGCCGCCCAGGAGCGGCTGGAGGACCTGTTCGACGTCGCCGGTGGTCCGTGTGGTCCAGGGCGGGTTGGCGACGTATCCGGCTGGTGGCGCCTCCTGGATCTTGCGGGGGCTGATGGCCTCCTCGGGATGGAAGGTCCAGCGGACCTCCTCGTCGCCGTCGGCCGTCACGCGTGCGGCGAGGATCCCGTCGTGAATGAGGGCGGAGAGCGTCAGGGTGCCCTTGTCCGTGGTGATGGTGCCGGTCAGCTCGGCGTTCCACAGGCTCAGCCGCCAGTCGACCGCGCCGATGGTGCCGACCGGGTCGAGGGTCAGATGTCCCACCGGCAGCCGGGCGGTGCCCCAGCCGCTGCCGAACTCGGGGCGGTGGTCCTGTACTTCGCCGTGCTGGACGGTGAAGCGGATGCTGTTCGCACCCGGCTCCTGGTACACCATGCTGCCCAGCCGTCCGTCACCCAGGAACGGCCCTTCATACCAAAGGGTGGGCAACTTCCGCCACAACAGGTCCTGTCGGCGCAGGAAGCCGGCCCACGCGCTGTCCGAGTTCATGGTGTCGCGGATTTTCCAGCGGCCGCCGGCGGCGGAATCGGCGGCGAGGCCCGCGCCCTGGGCGGTGTCGAGGGCGGGAGTGGGAGCGGCCTCGGCGCCTGTGGGCAGGGCGGCGACCACCGTGCCGCCCACCACCGATCCGAGCACAGCTCTTCTAGAGGTCATTGCGGGTGCCTCCAAGGGGCGACAGTTGCTCAAGGGTCACGTGGTTCAAGCCCAGTTGGCCGGTTCGGCAAGGGCGTAGGTCGAGGCGATCCGGTGGTTGTCGTGCAGGATCGTCAAGGTGCGCGGGCCGCTGGGCGTCCCCTCCCGCCAGGCGGTGCAGTAGATCCCGTTGGACCAGCGGATCGTCCGCGAGGTGGACGGCAGGACGGTGAGGCCACTGCGGCTCACCGTCTTCGTTCCGTTCAGCCACACCTCGAAGGCGCCCTGGCCGTCGCCGGCGAGCTTCAGCCGGGTGACGATCCTGATCCAGGTGCCCCGCAGGCCGCTGATCGACCCGGCCGTGCCCTTGATGCCGCCGGAGCCGCCGAACTGGATCGTGGATCCGATGACGAACATCAACAGCCAGGGCCCTTCGGGGTCTTCGGGCGACCACTGCTGGAAGGTGACGTTCTGGTCGTGGAACGTCCAGTCGGGCGCGAGCCGGATCGCCTGGCCGTAGTAGCGGTCCTCGCCGACACTCTGCGCACCGCGTTGGATCACCTCGGAGTGGTAGCCCCCGGTCTCCTCGATGTATGTCTGGGTCGCCGCCAGGGCGTGTGCGCCTTTGTACGTGGGTGAGGCGACGGTCGCGATCACGCCGTCCTTCTGCGTGTAGGCGTAGTCCCAGCCCTCGACGCTGCCGCGGTTTTGAAAGTAGACCTCGGCGGCGGCGTCGGCCCGTCCCGGCAGGAGTGCGGCGCCGGCACCGGCGAGGCCGAGCCCGCCGAGCGCGGTGAGTGCCCTTCGTCTGCGCACGGCTCACCGCGTCCAGTACGTGAGGTCGCGGAAGCGTGCCTCGGCGCGGCCGCTGCCGTGGTGGTAGACACCGTTCTTGAAATGGCGGGTGGCGGGTCCCCGGTCTTCGGCCGTCAGGACCGGCTTGTCGTCGAAGTAGACGGTGACGGTGCCGCTGGAGGCGTTGTGCGCGAGCTTGACGTTGAACCACGTGTCGTAGGCGTTCGTCTTGAGGACGGTGCTGTCGTACGCCTTCACCGTGCCGCCGCTCGCGCTGTAGGCGTTGAGCATGAAGTCCGTGGCGGGTGTGCCCGCGGGGTGGACCACGCGCAGGATCTGCACGAAGGTCGCGCCGTTGGTGCCGGACGGGATGTACACGTCGGCGTCCCACATGTGCTGACCGGACGTGTACTCCTGCTTCCAGCGCATCTCGGTGCGCGGATCGGTGGAACTGCTCTGCGACATGGGCTCGTCGGTGCTGTACACCCACATGCGGTGGATGCCGCCGCTGTTGCTGTAACGGTCGCTCAGATCCAGGTTCCACGGTTTCTGCATGCTGTGCGTGAACGCGGTCTTCTTCCAGCCGTCCGTGGGTGACGCGACCGCTGCGGAGGACGTCGACGGGGTCATCGTCCAGGCGGCGCCTCCGGCGAGTAAGCCGCCGGCCGCGAGAACCGTCCGTCTTGATGGGGGCATGCCAACCTTCTCTCCTGGCGCGCTATTCATCGGATCTATCTTCCTGCCGCAGCGTAGGACTGGCCACAGGGCGCGTCAATATATGCAGTCAGCCGAAGATAGATCCGATGTGCGAGCGGTGTAGGTAGGCAGCGAGTTCCGGTAGCGGTCACGCCTCCCGGTGGTCGATACCGAGCAGACTCGCGGCGGCCCGGAAGTCGGCGGCGTGGTGGCCGACGGCGAGGGACCAGTGGTGGCCGACGCCCGTGGCGCTCCACGCGTCGACCCACTCGCCCGGGTCACGGCCGAAGTCGACGCGGCTGGTGGTGTTGCCGATCTCCAGCAGCGGTCCGGGCACGACGGTGCCCTCGGAGGTGATGAACGCCAGGCTGCCGTCGGCGTCCTGGCCCAGGCCCAGCAGGGTCACGGGCCCGTGCTGGACGTCGAACTCCACGCTGACGCCCCAGCCGCGCTTGCCGTGGTAGACACCCAGGCCGCGCAGCAGCGGATCGCGGGCGCTGACGGCGAGGTGGGCAGGCCCGTCGTGGCCCATCTCCACCACGCCGTCCTCGAAGTTGAGGGCCTGGATCTCGGTGAAGGAGCCTCCGGCGCCGATGCTCTGCGAGGCCAACTGGGCGACACTGGTGCGCAGTTCGTACTCACCGGCCGCGGGCACGCCCCGGGCGGTGAGCAGGGAGGCGCCCAGGATCATGCCGGCGCCGAGCCGCTCGTGCAGTTCGCCGTCGAGACCGCGGTGGTAGTAGGCGAGGGTGTCGAGGCCGAAGTCCTCGACGAGCCGGTCGAGCGCGACCGACACGGTCGCTCCCCACGCGAAGTCCTCGTCCACCACGCTGTCGTCGACGGCGAAGATCCGCCGGGCGAGAGCCGTGCGCTCACGGGTCTGCGCCTCGGTCACCTGCTCCACGCGATGCCGCAGGTCGTCGAACTCCAGTACCTCGACGTGCGAGCCGAACGTCGCCGGCAGCAGCGTCAGATCGGTCGACACGTCGAGCATGCCGGGATACAGATGCCCCATCAGGCCGTGCCGGGCGTGCCGGAGCGCGGCGCGGACGTGTGCGGCCCGCACCCACTGCTCGATGCGCCGCCAGGCCGACTCCTGGCGCAGCCAGCCCGACACCGACCGGAAGGGGATGCCGGCCCGGCGGAAGACGTTGCCGACCTCGGGCACGGGGCACTGCCCGCAGTAGGCCAGCCAGGCGCCCGTGTCGAAGGAGGCGTGGTCCATCCGCTCGGACGGCTGGAGGTCGATGACCAGCACGGGCGTGTGCGAGCGCCGGGCGATCGGCAGCACCATCGACGAGGTCAGATACGTCGTCAGGAACAGCACGATCAGATCGCAGTCCGCCCGGCGGAGTTTCTCGGCGGCGACCGCTCCCTCTTCGGCGTCGGAGATGAAGCCGATGTCGGTCACCTCCGCGTCCATCTGCTGGAAGCGCTCGGCGACGTACGCGGACGACTGACGCAACTGCGGGAGCAGTCCGGGGAATTGCGGCCAGTAGGCGCCAAGACCGCCCGCGACCAGTCCGATCCGGGTGCGGCGTCGGGCCACCGGGGGGAGCAGTTCGCGCAGGGTGGCGGCGCGGTCCGCGGTCACGGTCGGGGGCTGGGTCGTTGCCATGGTCGGTGTTCCTTCCGAGGTCCGGTTCGGATTCAGGTCCGGGCCACTCCCAGCCCCGCCGGGGCGGCGGCAGCAGCGGGGGAGCGCCGGATGAGGACCCGGACGATGTACACGCCCGCGACCCCCGACGCCGCCATGCAGAGGGTGATCGACCAGAGCAGGAGGGACACGCTGTACTCCATCAGGGCGGGCGTGACGAACGCGATGCCCGCGAAGACCCCCCGCGACAGGGCGTAGGTCAGGCCCTGGGTGGTACCGCGGGTGTCCGGGGGCAGCGTGAGCTGCGACCACACCTTGTAACTGGCCTCCCCCGCGAAGGGGTTGGAGATCTGGTAGAGCACGAAGAAGACGAGCATGCCGACGAGGGCGCCGGCCGTGAGAGAGGCGATGCAGAAGGCGGCGACCTGCACGATCGTGAACACGTAGAACAGCCGGTCGCGCCAGGGGGTGTCGGCGATCCGGACGAAGACGAAGGTCAGCACCAGCGCGATCGGGAGGAAGGCCAGGTTGATCCCGGTGGCCAGGCTCTGTGAGGCACCGCTGACCGTGACCAGCAGATAGGTGCCGAACTGGCCGAAGGTGTTGGCGCCGATACCCCAGGCGACGTAGTAGACGAAGGTCGCTGCCATCGGCAGCAACGCGGCACGGTTCCACACGTTCTTGAGCTCGCTGCCGCGCGGGGCGTCCGACGCTGCCGCCTCCTCCTGGACCGCGGCGTCCGACGGCTCGTCGGCCAGCTTCAGACGGGAGCGGAGCTGCCAGGTGACCAGCGCGGCGACGGCCAGATGGCCGGTGATGAACCGCGCCCCGGTCATGCCGGTGTCCGACAGGACGTAGCCGAGGAACATGACGACGGCGATGCCCAGCACCCACATGACCTGCGTGAAGGACACGAGACGCGCCCGGCCGTCGGCGGGCGCGGCGTCCGAGACCACGGCCAGGGACGTCGGAAGATCGGCACCGGCCGCCAGTCCCGCGACGAGCACGCCGGCGAAGAGCACGATGTCGTTCGGCGCCAGGGTGATGACGATCGTGCCCAGCGCGTAGCAGAGGATGTCCAGGTTGTAGACACGGCGGCGCCCGAACATGTCGGCGAGCCGTCCGCCGACCAGGGATCCGACGGCGATGCAGCCGGTGACGATCGCGCTGATCGCGCCCGCCATCCACACGCCCATGTCGTAACTGTCGCGGTAGATGGCCAGGTTGACGGCGATGCTGACGATGAGCGCGGCGTCGAGGTAGGAGGCCATGCCCGAGAGGGCCGCGACCTTCCACAAGTGCTTCGGAATGGGCTGTTCCGGGTGATCCGGGGCAGGCGAAAATCGGGCCATGATGCGGCTCCTCGCGGCTCTGGGGCCGGGGTCGCAGTGGAATATAGGACGGGAAAAACGTTGCAACAAGGTGGCGCGCACACATCCGTCCGCAACTCCGATCTCTTTCTCGCCGTTCCGGGATGTGGCGCTGATGTTCCAGGCCGCCTACCGTGAAGGCGACCTGAAAACGTTTTAGGGGAAGGACCGCATCCGTGATCTCCCCCGCACTCCGGCAGCTGTTCGAGGATCCGCCCCGTGACTTCGGTCCCACCCCGCTGTGGTGGTGGTCGGGCGCGAAAGTCACCCGCGACCGTCTCGCCTGGCAGCTGCGCAGGTTCGCCGAAGGCGGCATCCACAACCTCGTGGTGATCAACCTCGCACCGGCCGGCCCGACGTTCGGCGCCCGGACCGACGAACCGGCCTGGTTCGGCGAGGAGTGGTGGGCACGCTTCACCGACGCCTGCGAGATCGCCGGGAATCTGGGCATGCGCCTGTGGTTCTACGACCAGATCGGATTCTCCGGCGCCAATGTCCAAGGGAGCGTCACCCGATTGCACCCGGAGGCGGCGGGCCAGGCCCTGCGCTCGCGCCGGGCCGTCGTCTCGGGCGGCACGGTCGCGCTGCACGTCTCCGAGACACTGGTGGGCGCCTACGACCTGGCGGGCGCCCGCCTGCGGATCGCCGGCGCCGCCGGGATCGCGGCCCCCGACAGGGCGGAGGTACGGCTCGTCATCGCCGTCCCCACGGCGTTCGACTATCTGGACCCGCACGCCGTCGGCCTGCTGCTGGACGCCGTCCACCACGAGTACGACCGCCGCGTCCCGCGGTACTTGGGCAACGTCATCGCGGGGAGCTTCCAGGACGAACTGCCCGGCACGAACTCCTGGAGCCGCCGCCTGCCCGAGGAGTTCCGCGCCCGGCGCGGCTACGACCTGCTCGACCACCTGCCGGCCCTCTTCGGCCCGGCGACCGAGCGGGTGGCGAAGATCCGCGCCGACTACTACGCGGTCCGCGCCGAACTCACCGAAGAGGCCCTGTTCAGGCCGCTCGCCGCCTGGCACGACGAGCGCGGCATGCTCATCGGATCCGACCAGAGCAACCCCGCACGCGCGGGCTACCCGGCCCAGTCGACGCAGATCTACACCGACTACTTCCGCACCCACCGCTGGTACGGCGCCGCCGGCAGCGACCACCACGGCGACGCCAAGGTCCACTCCTCCATGGCCCACCTCTATGGCCACGAGCGCGTCTGGATCGAGGCGTTCCACTCCTCCGGCTGGGGCGGCACCCTGGAGGACACCTACGACTGGCTCCTGCCGTTCCTGCGCAGCGGCGCCAACCTGTACAACCCGCACGCCAGTTACTTCGGCACCGCGGGCGGCTGGTTCGAGTGGGCCCCGCCGTCCACCGACTGGCGTCAGCCCTACTGGCCGCAGTACCCGGCGTTCTCCCGGGCCGTGGCCCGGATCTGCTCGATCATGTCCTGGGGCACCTACAGCGCCGACGTCGCGGTCCTGCACCCCACCGCCACCATGCAGGCCCTCATCCCGCTGGACGCGCCCGTCCAGCACTTCGGCGACGGCCGCCTCGGCGACGGCCACCCCGACGTCGACGAGACACAGCGGTACTACCTGGACCTGTGCGGCACGAACAACTGGCTCGGGCCCGGCGTCGGCGCACTCGACGGCCACCGCGTCTCCTTCGACGTCATCGACGACGCCTCGGTGCAGCGCGCCAAGGCCGCCGACGGCGCCTTACGCCTCAGGGACCTGGCGTACACCGCGGTTCTGCTGCCCTCGGCGAGCGTCCTGGAGGAGGAGACGGCGCGCCGGCTGACGGAACTGCTCGACGCCGGCGGACGGGTCGTGGCCGTCGGCCGTCCGCCCACGGCGGCGGCCGGCCTGGCCGGTGACGACTGCGTCGTCGCGGCGCTGCTGGAGCATCCGCGGCTGGAGCGGGCGAGCGACGCCGAGGCCGGCGCGGCGGCGGTGGCCGACGCCGCCGGACACGCGACGGGTGAGATCCCGCTGCTCGTCCGAAGGAAGGGCGACGAGGCGGTCGCCCTGGTGACGGGGGCCTTCCCGGACGCCCGAGCGCATCCGCCGGGCGGCAACCACGAGATCGACCCCACGCGCTACGCCCGCACCTCGTCCGTCACCGTGCACGCCGCCGTCACCGAGGCCGAGATCTGGAACCCCGCCACCGGCACCCGGCATCCGGCGCGCGTCACCGTCTCCGACGGCCGCTCGACCATCGAGGTACCACTGGACGGCGCCCCCGCCGCGCTCGTCGTATGGCGCGAAGGCACCCCGCCGGCCCGGACGATCGCACCGCCGCCGGGGCTTCCCGCAGAGACGATCGACGTCTCGACCGGCTGGGAGGGCCGGCTGGCCCCCACCATGGACAACACCTGGGGCGACCTGGCGCTGCCCGCGGGTTCGTCCGTCGACGAGCCGCAGATCTGGACCATGCGGTGGACCGAGACCGACGCCCCCGGCGCCCACTGGGAGCAGACACGGGCGACGTACGGCAACCGGGTGCGCGTCCTGCCTCCGGTACCCGCCGCTTCGGCCCCCGACCCGCTGGACGGCGCCGCTGTCGAACGGATCCTGGCCGGAGAGCTGCCCCTCGTACCTTCGGATGCGGGCTGGCGCGTCTCGCTGTACTCGTCGAGCCGCGGGATCCCGGACCAGGACGGCCTGCTCGGCAACAAGGGACTCGTGGCGGAGGAGTTCGTGCGGGTCCCCGTGCCCGGGAGCGGAACCGTCGCCCGGATCCGGACGATCGTGGAGACCGGCCACCGCGGGCCTGCCGATCTGCACGTCGGTGCGGCGGCGGCCAAGCGGGTGTGGTGGAACGGCGAGCGGCTGGACGCGGGCAGCGGGTACCTCGGATCCGCCCGCGTGGAGGTCGGACAGTCCCGCAACGTGCTCGAGTACGAACTGGGGGAGGCCCAGGACCGGCCGTCGCTGATCTCGGGCGCCGCCGACACACCGCTGGGCAGCTACTTCTGCCTGTCACGACCCGACGGATTCGCGCCGCGTCCGCAGTTCATGCGTCTGCCCGAGGAGGTACGACCGGACGGCGGCGTGACCTACCGCGGGCGGCTGCGTGTCCCGCGCGACGGCACGGAGGCGGTACTCGTCGTGGGTGCCGCGGCGGGCGTCACCGTGCTGCTCGACGGGGCCGTCGTGGCGCGGCAGGAAAAGGTGGAGTACTACGAGTCCGACTGGGGCGCGGTGCCGATGTTCTTCCGCCACCCACTGACGCTCGGGGCGGGCGAGCACGTCCTCGAGGCGGTGGCCGACAACGTCCACGAACGCGACGCGGTGTTCGTCGACCTCGTGGCGGGCGCCGGGTCGGCCGCTCTGGTCAGCGGCGCCGACTGGGAGGCCGAAACCGGCGGGTGGCGCGGACGCACCGTCGAACACGAGGGCCGCTGGGGGGAGTTGCAGCACTGCTACGCCGCGATCCGGCCGCACCCGTTGCCGGACACCGAGTGGCTCACCGGCGCACCGGTGCTCGGCACCGCCGTGCTGCCGCTGCGCTCCACCGACGAGGTCCGAGAGTCGGCCCAGCGCTTCCGCTTTACCGTGCCGCCGGGCACCGTGTCGGTCGACCTGCCGCTGGAACTTCCCGCGCGGGTGCGGGTCGGACACGAAACGGAGAAGCCGCTCGACGGCACGGTGCTGACACTGGATCAACCACTCCCGGCTCCCACGGAGATCGAGGTCGTCACCGCACCCACGGCCGTGCTGCGGGGCGGCTGCGCCTGGCGCGGGCCGGTGCGCGTCGGCACCGTACCCGCGCCGCTGCCGCTGGGGGACTGGCGCTCGCTGGGGCTGGGCAGTTGGAGCGGCGGCGTGACCTACTCGCGGGTGCTGGAGGTGCCGGCCGGGCCGGACCCGGTCCTGGACCTCGGGCGGGTGCGCGGCAGTGTCTCGGTCCTCCTCGACGGGGAACCTGTCGGCGAGGCGTTCTGCGCGCCGTACCGCTTCGAACTCCCAGGCGCCGCCGGGCGCGGCGTCCGCATCGACGTGACCGTCCACAACACCCTGGCCCCGTATCTCGCCGAAGCCACGCCCACCGCCTGGGCCTTCCCGTCCCAGCTCTCGTCGGGGTTGCTGGGCCCGGTGACGCTCCGGATCCAGGCGTCAGATGCCGGAAGGTGACCGCGTGGAGTCGCGTACGACGAGGCCGGGCGCGAACACCCGTGTCTCGTGGGCGTGTTCCGCGCGGGCCTCCACCTCGTCGAGCAGCATCTCGACGGCCGCCCTGCCGAGTTCCTCGACCGGCTGCCGGACCGTTGTCAGGGGCGTCCCCACGAAGCTCGCGATGTCGAGGTCGCCGTAACCGACCACCTGCACGTCCTCGGGAATCTTCACGCCCCGCTCGCCCAGTCCGCGGCACAGCCCCGCGGCGAGGAAGTCGTTGGTGCAGAAGACCCCGTCGGGCAGGTCGTCGAGTTCGCGGGCGATCTCCATGCCGTACGCCACCGTCATCTCCTCGGCGACGACCTGGCCGATCCGCGCCTCGCGCCGGCTGCGCACGGCCTGCCGGGCGCCCTGATAGCGGTCGGCGCACTGCCGGATCCCGCGCTCCCCGTTCACGACGAGGATGTCGCGCGCCTCGCAGTCCAGGAGGTGCCGCACGGCGATGCGGCCTCCGGCGATGTCGTCGACGGAGACGGAGCAGCCCTCCTGGGCCGGCATCGCGCGGTCCGCCAGCACCAGGGGGATACCGCGCTCGCGCAGCCGCGTCAGCCGCGTGGGATCGGCGCTGAGCGGAACCACCACGGCCCCGACGGCCCGCTGCTCGACGAGCATGGCGAAGTAGCCCTGCTCCCGCTCCGGCGCGTCCCCGCTGTCACAGAGCACGAGGGAGTAACCGTGGTCGTACGCCGCGTTCGCGGCACCTCGTGCGATGCGCGAGTAGAAGGAGTTGGCGACGTCGGGCAGCACCAGGCCGATCGAGGACGAGTGGCCGGTCCGCAGGCCGGCTGCTCCCGGATGGGGAACGTAGTCGAGCGCGGCGACCGCGTCGCGAACGCGCTCGGCGGTGCGCGTGTTGACGCGCTCGGGCCGGTTCAGGACGTTCGACACGGTGGAGACCGAGACTCCCGCGGCGGCCGCGACGTCCTGGATACGGGCGGGGCGAACCGGAATGACGTCCACCCCCTTCTCGCTGTGACAGCCGTGCGACCAGGCACGACGCGGTCCTCCTGGGCGGCGTAAGTCTACCCCGACCATAAGTAAAACGTTTTCTGATACCGCTTCCGGGAGCTGCCGCACCCCGGAACCGGGCTTGTCGCTGTGCCCCGGGTCTGGCACGATCGCTGAGCCCGTCGCTCACCCAACGGGCGGCGGCCGTCAAGGAGGTCCGGTGCACAGGCGGTGGCTGTTCCTCTCGGCGGCCGCGGCGCTCATCGTCGTCTCCCTGGTCGTGGTGCTCCTCCCCGACCACGATGCCGACGCCAGGCACGCCGCGAACACGCCCGCCGCCGACACCCCGGCGAACCTCCCGCCCCGGACGGCGTCCCCGACCCCCTCCGCCCGTGCGAGCACCCCGTCGGCGAAGCCCTCGGCCAAGGCCACCGCGCGGCCGGCGTCCCCCGCGGCCACCACCGCGTCGGCGAAGCCGCCGGCCACGGACGCTCCGCGAACGGGGTCCGCCGGCGCACCGTTGGCGGGACGCATACGGCCCGGCGTCACCTACGAAGGGGTCGCCACCTTCTACGACTCGGACGGCGGTGGCGCCTGCCTGTACGACCCGAGCGACGACGTCATGACGGGGGCGATGAACTCCACCGACTACGAGTCGGCCAAGGCCTGCGGCGCGTATGTGTCCGTCCGCGCGGCAGGCGGGAAATCCATCACGGTCCGCATCACCAACGAATGCCCGGGGGAGTGCGCACCCGGACAGATCGACCTCAGCGCGGAGGCCTTCGCCCAACTCGCCGACCCCACGAGCGGCAAGATCGCGATCACCTGGAAGCTGGTGAGCCCCAGTACCTCCGGCACGATGTCGATCCGGTACAAGACCGGGTCCAGCCGGTATTGGTGCGGTATCCAGGTGATCGGTCACCGCAATCCGGTGGCCCGGCTGGAGGTCCGCGCCGGCGACGGCTGGCGTCGGCTGCCGCGTCCCGACTACAACTACTTCCTCTCCGAGGACGGCACCGGGTGCGGCGGCGGGATCCGGATCACGGACATCTACGGAGAACGGCTCACCGTCGACGGGATCGCGATCCGCCCGAACGTCGTGCAGCCCACCCGGGTCCAGTTCGCCAAGCGCTGAGCCCGCCGCCGGCGGGATCCGGTCCCGCTCAGCGACGCAGGTAGGCGAGTTCGGGGAAGTGGCGCTGGTAGGCGTCCAGCAGGCGGTCGGCGACGGCGTACGAGTCGATCAGCGGGTGGATGGTGAGCGCCTTGACCGCGTGGGCGCGATCACCGGTTTCGGCGGCGCGGATGACCGCGCGTTCGACCTCCTTCACCGAGCACACCAGGCCCTTGCCGTGGTCGGGCAGCGGGGCCCCGGCGATGGGGCGGGCGCCGTTGGCGTCCACATGGCAGGGGACCTCGATGACGGCGTCGTCGTCGAGGACGGGGATCCGGCCGCGGCCCGGGACATTGAGGATGAGGGTGGCGCGCTCGTCGCGGGCGATGGCCCGCATGAGGGAGAGGGCCACCTGCTCGTATCCGCCGGATTCCAGGTCGCAGGAGTCCCGCTCGCCCATGCCGACGGCCTCGCGGTTCTCGGCCATGTAGGTGGTCTCGCGCTCCAGGCGGGTGGCGTCCCAGGCGTTCCAGGCCGCGCGGGGTGCGGGACGGCCGCCGTCGGCGGTGCCCATCGAGTCGTAGAAGCGCTGCTGCTGGGAGTGGAGGAAGGCGCCGCGGGTCTGTTCGGCGGCCCGCGCGGAGCCGACCGACTCGCGGTTGAAGTAGTAGTAGTGCAGGTACTCGTTGGGCAGCGCGCCCAGCGTGCGCAGCAGGTCGGCGCCGAAGAGCTTGCCCTCCTCGAACGAGGTCAGCGCCGCCTCGTTCTCGAACAGGGACGGCAGCAGGTCCCGGCCGTCGGCGTACAGACCGCACAGCCAGCCCAGGTGGTTCAGGCCCACGTAGTCCAGGCGGACCCGGGCCGGGTCGGCGCCGAGCGCGCCGGCCACCCGGCGGCCGAGGCCCACCGGGGAGTCACAGATCCCGATCACCCGGTCGCCGAGATGGGCGGTCATGGCCTCGGTGACCATGCCGGCGGGGTTGGTGAAGTTGATGACCCAGGCGTCGGGCGCCAAGGCGGCGATACGGCGGGCGATGGCGAGCGCCACCGGGATGGTGCGCAGGCCGTAGGAGATGCCGCCGGCGCCGACCGTCTCCTGGCCCAGTACGCCTTCCTCCAGGGCGATCCGCTCGTCCGCCGCGCGCCCGGCGAGACCGCCGACACGGATGGCCGAGAACACGAAGTCGGCTCCGGTGACCGCCTCGTCCAGATCGGTGGTGACGGTGACGACGGGCGGGTCGCGATGCCCGGCGGACTGGTCGACGAGGACCTTGCGGATGGTCGCCAGCCGGGAGGCGTCCAGGTCGTGGAGGGTCAGCTCGGTGACGCGTCCCTCGCCGTGGTCGCCCAGCAGCGCCCGGTAGACCAGCGGGACGCGGAAGCCGCCCCCGCCCAGGATCGTGAGTCTCATACTTCGACCACCTCAACTCCCGCCTCACGCAGTCGGCTACAGGTCTTCTCGTCGGCCGCGGAGTTGGTCACCACGACGTCGAGCTCCTCCGGCCCGCACACCCGGGCCATCCCGGTGCCGGGGAACTTGCCCGCGTCCGCCAGCAGGACCACCTGGGCGCTGGCGGCGATCATCGCCCGCTTGACGGGCACCTCGACGGCCGTGGTGTCCAGCACCTGGCCGTCGGGGCGGACCCCGCTGGTGCCGAGGAACAGCCGGTCGGCGTGGATCTGCCGCAGGTTGTCCTCGGTGAGGAAGCCCACCAGTGAGCGGTAGTCGCGCCGTACCACGCCGCCCAGCAGGATCAGCTGGACGTCCTTGTCGTCCTGGAGCTCCTCGTAGACGGCCAGGTTGCTGGTGATCACCGTCAGGGACCGGCCGTGCAGATGCCGGGCCACCCGGTGGGCCGTGGTACCGATGTCGAGCAGGACCGTCTCGCCGTCCCTGACGAGTTCCGCGCACCACGCGGCCAGGGCGTCCTTGGCCTCGACCCGGACCGCGGCCACGTCCGCGAAGGGGTCGTCCTCGCCGACGACGGCGACGGCACCGCCGTAGACCCGTTTGAGCAGCCCCTCGTCCTCGAGCTGCACGAGATCGCGCCGGATGGTGGCCTGGCTCGCCCCGACCTTCTCGGCCAGGGCGGTCACGCTGGTGGGACCGTCCGCGCGCAGAGCACGCAGGATCAGCTCATGTCTTCGGTCAGCGAGCATGCCGCAGACCATACTCGCCAGCCCGCCAAACTCAAGCAAAGTCACTCACGAATGTCTCGATTGCTGCTTGACTCTTGTCAAACCCGCGCACCGGGTGCACTCTCTTGCGTAATTCGAGCCGGGCTCGGGCCCCACTCCGGTCGGTCGAAGCGGATCAACGGCGTTTTTCGCCGCCATGGACGCGTCGGCACCGTCTGAGAAGACCGAGTCACACGTTTCCGGGCAGCGAGGCGCGTTCGTCGGCCACCGTCGCACTTCAGCCATCCGGACCCCTGCTGTCCCTGCCGTCACCCATGACTCACAGGTCCTAGCCGGACACGCCCAACACCAGGAGAAGACCGTGGACCTTTCCCGCAGACGTTTCCTTCAGGCCGCCGCACTGACGGCCGCTACGGCAGGTGCCACCGCGGCGTGCGGCGGCGGCACCGAGGCGAGCGGCAGCAAGGACGACAAGGACCTGACCCTCTGGTACTGGTCCGGCGGCCTGAGCGACAAGGTGGTCGCGGACGCCAAGAAGCAGTTCCCCGGCATCAGCCTCAAGACCTCCGCGGTCGGCGGCGACTTCAAGACCAAGCTGCTCACCGGCCTGAGGTCCGCGCAGTCCGCCCCGGACATCACCGGCATCAAGGGCGAGGACATCGCCTCGTTCCTGCCCAACGCCAACCGCTTCCTCGACCTGAACGACCTCGGCGCCCGCAAGCTGGCCCCGCAGTACCTGTCGTGGAAGCTGAAGCAGGCCACCTCTCAGGACGGCAAGCTCATCGGCCTCCCGATCGACGTCGGCCCCTGCGCCATGTTCTACCGCGAGGACCTCTTCGCGAAGGCGGGGCTGCCCACGGACCCCGCCAAGGTCTCCTCCGAACTGTCCACCTGGGACGACTACTTCCAGGCCGGCGTCGAGCTGCACAAGGCCCTGCCGAAGACCTTCCTGATCAACAACATCGGCTCGGTGTTCTCGATGATCGTCGGCCAGGGCACCAAGCGGTTCATCGACGACAGCAACACCTTCATCGGCGATCAGGACCACATCCGCGCCGCCTGGACCACCGCGGTGAAGCCCTACACCCTGGACATCGACGCCAAGATCAACGACAACACCTGGAACGCCGCCGTGAGCGGCGGCACCCTGGGGACCGAGCTCGGCGCCGCCTGGCACGCGCTGGACATCACCAGCGCCGCCCCGGGCACCAAGGGCAAGTGGCGGGTGGCGAACCTGCCGGGCGGGCCGTCCAACCTCGGCGGATCCTTCCTGGCCCTGCCCGCGACCTGCGGCAACCCCGAAGAGGCCTTCAAGATCATCAGCTGGATCCTCAACACGGACAACCAGGCCCGCGGCTTCACCGACGCGGCCCTGTTCCCGACCTCCCCGGCCGCGTACCTGAAGCCGGCGCTGACCGGAGGTGACCCCTTCTTCGGCGGCCAGAAGACCATCGACATCTTCGCTCCGGCGGCCGAGGAGGTCCCCGCCGCCTACGAGGCCCCGGCCGACGCGGCGGTCTCGGCGCCCTACTTCAGCGAGCTGACCAGCATCGAGGCCAAGGGCAAGGACCCCGACGATGCCTGGAAGGACGCGGTCAGCCAGGCCAAGCAGATCGCCGAGCGTCAGGGAGTGAAGTGACATCCTCCTCCGCTGACGGCGTCCAGAAGTGGGCGCACATCGAGGTGTCCGTAACCCCTGAGAATCTTCCCTCCGAGAAGTCGGGAGACCTCTACTGGAGTGTGC